>CALKMQ010000086.1 GCA_938092125.1 uncultured bacterium | reverse complement strand
TGCAATATTATCTTCTTCATTAGCTGTCGGAAATAATGCGCAGGTTGCAATAATGGCACCAACCGAAATTTTAGCTACTCAGCATTATAAATCATTCCAAGAAGAATTATCGGAAGCTAGAATAACATGTTGTCTACTTGTCGGAAAAATGAAGAAAAAAGATAGGAATAAAATTATTACAAATATAGAAAATGGAAAAATTTCTGTTGTAGTCGGCACCCATGCAATTATTCAGGATGACGTAATTTTTAAAGACCTTGGTTTAGTTGTTATAGATGAGCAGCATAGATTTGGGGTAGAACAAAGGAATAAACTGACAAATAAAGGATTGAACCCTCACCTGTTGTCAATGACAGCCACTCCAATACCAAGGACCCTTTCAATTACATATATGGGAGATATGGATTTGTCAATTATTGATGAACTTCCAAAAAATAGAATTCCAATAACTACAAAAATTATTGAACCTACTAGACTTCCTAAAGTTTATGCTTTTGCAAAAGATCAAATTGATTCTGGTCAGCAGTGTATGATTGTATATCCTTTAGTTGAAGAGTCAGAGAAAAGCGACTTAGCTGCAGCAGTTGAAATGTTTGAAAAACTTCAAAAAAGTGTTTTTTCAAATTATAAAGTTGGACTAATTCATGGAAAAATGAATGGTGAGGAAAAAAAAGAGGTGATGCGAAGGTTTAAGGAAAATAAAATTAATATCATCATCGCGACAACGGTTATTGAGGTGGGAATTGATGTGCCAAATGCAACAGTAATGCTTATAGAGCATGCTGAACGATTTGGATTAACTCAACTACATCAATTAAGAGGCAGAGTAGGCAGAGGTATAAAAAAAAGTTATTGTATACTTGTGAATAGAGGTACAAATGAACTCTCTGCAAAAAGGTTGGAAATAATGGAGAGTACTAATGATGGATTTGAGATTGCTGATGAAGATTTGATTTTGAGAGGGCCAGGTGACTATGTTGGTTTCAAACAAAGCGGGTTTGTTAAATATAAAATTGCGGATATGGTTACGGATGGGCCTATAATTAGAACCGCTAGAATTTTAGCTAAAAGTATTATTGAATCCGATCCCACTCTAGAAAATCATGAAAATGTTAAGGCTCAAGTAATAGAAGATTATAAAAATAATCTTCATTTAGTAAAATTAAATTAAGTTTTTAATGTATTTTTTGTATTAATACTATCATATAAATTTGCCTTCTCTTAAATAAACGGAATAAATATTAACGTGAATAAAGAAATTTTATCAGAAAAAGAACAATTGTTTCTGTATTTAGTTGGAACTTTTCATTCGAGCGCTAGAATAGCGTTAGGTAAAAACGAAAACCCAATGACAAAATCAATAAATATAAATGTAGAACAGGCATCGTTTTATATCAACGTTCTTGATTTGATTCAAGAGAAAACCAAAGAAAACTTGACTGATTATGAAGAGCAGATGCTAATTAACACGATTAGCGAATTAAAATTAAATTTAATTGATGAAAAGAAAAAAAATAAAAGCCCGAATGGACAAAAACAAAATAAAGAATCAAAAGAGGAAGACTAAGCTTTGTTAAAAAATGATTTTATTAAAATAAATAGATTAATTGCACTAGCAGTTTTCTTATTAACCTTCATTGTCTATTTTGATACTATGGCTCCAACTGTCTCCTACTGGGATTGTGGTGAGTTCATTGCAGTTTCGCATACTTTAGGTGTGCCACATCCGCCTGGAAGTCCATTTTTTCTGCTGTTGGGTCGTATTTTTTCTATGATTCCTTTTAATGAGGATGTTGCTTTCCGTGTAAATATTATTTCCCCGCTCGTAAGTGCTTTAGCAGTTATGCTTCTGTATCTTTCAATTGTTAAAGTAGTGACTCATTGGCGAGGAAAAGTAAACAGCTCGATGGATAGTTTAATTGTTTTTGGCGGCGGTGTTTCTGGTGCCTTAGCGTTTGCATTTACTGATAGTCATTGGTTTAATGCAGTTGAAGCAGAGGTGTATGCTTTTAGTACATTTTTTACCGCAATCGTTGTCTGGCTCATTCTTCTGTGGAACGAAAAAGCAGATGAAAAAGGTCATGAAAGATATTTGCTTATTATTGCGTACATGATTGGTTTAGCTACAGGACTTCACTTATTAAATTTATTAGCAATACCTTTTATTACTTTAATCGTTTATTTTAGAAAATATAAAGTTGAATGGAAATCTTTTGGAATTAATGTATTAATTACTGCCGTAATATTTTTTGTTATCCATAATGGAATTATTAAAGGATTACCTAAGATGGCTGCAAGTTTCTTGGGCGTATGGGGAACATCATTTCTGATTGGTTCTGCTTTTGCTCTAATGATTTGGGCTGTTTTGAATAAACAACATTTAATTAGCATTGTGGCAACATCAATGGTGCTAGTATTAATTGGGTATTCTACATACTCATTGATTTTCATTCGTTCTAATCAAGACCCCACGATTGATGAAAATGATCCAGAAACTGTTGAGGCAATGATATCATATCTTGAGAGAGAGCAATATGGTAGTGTTGGCCAGTTCCCAAGAAGGTTTAAGGGGCTTCCTCAAATGTATGAAGTTGTTGGTCCGCCAGCAAATAATGGAGATTACTCATCAAGGCAAAAATCTCAATACCGAAAGACTAATGTAGGCAAACAGTGGGATTTTTTCTGGAATTATCAGATAAAGAAAATGTATAACCGGTACTTTTTGTGGCAGTTCGCTGGGCGCGGGCCAGCTAATGAAAGTGGCGTAACTCCTATGGGCGCTAATAGTAGGGAAGATGGCGTGGATTGGTCTCAATTTGGCATGCCCCTAGCCTTTTTAATAGGTTTGTTGGGAATGTTTTATCATGGAAGCAAGGACCAGCGTATGTCCTTTTCTGTGATGTCATTATTTTTATTAACCGGCTACGCAATAATTCTATATTTAAATCAAGACGACCCTCAGCCAAGAGAAAGGGATTATTCTTATGTTGGTAGTTTCTTTGCATTTTCGATTTGGATAGGTGTTGGCGTGTCAGCAATTGGTGAATTTATTGAAAAGA
>CALKMQ010000085.1 GCA_938092125.1 uncultured bacterium | reverse complement strand
TGTGGAAATTCCTTACAACGCTAACGAAAGTGCTGATGATTTCAAGACCATTGGCTCAGTTGTCAACAAGGTTAAGGCACTGATTGATGAAAAATAAGGACAATGGTCTTTAAATCATACAGAAATCGATTGTTTCTTCATTGATTCGACAAATTGAATGAACTCGATTTCGTCAAAATCGTTTTTGGCTGTGTTGATCGAATAGCAAACGAATTGAACATTACCTTTCATGTAACCAATTGCTGAATCGATGCGATCTAATGACGCTGTGTGTGGAGCTTTCTTTTTGCCTGAAATAGGTAATATCATTGCTATATTCGTATATACACACACAAATTTTTGTTTATTCCACAGATTCTCCAAATATTTGACATCCAAATCAAAATCTTTGCCTCGATGCTTGCAGCTATTCAGAATTTTTACGAATGCCGAATTGCCGGTGAATATTTCTTTAGGTTTCGATGGTAATAGTGTAGATTTATTTTTTCTCCTACACTTTTTACAATCAAAAATGACGAACGAATTGCCAAGAACCATTTTTGTGTTAAAATCTTCTTGAGAAATTTTGAACGGAGCATTACATGTGTAACAGTTTAGATATTTTTGCATAATGATTCCATGTTATTGTCAATTTGAGATTATTTGATTGATTTTGTAGTTGACATTCTGTATTTATTAGTGTATAAATATTCTTGTGATTATTTGAGGCAATCTTGAAACTATGTGGGACTTAGGGTAGTACCCGTCGCCTCCACCAGAAGTGCACTGAGAACGAGAAATCGTCAGTAAGTCTATAAAGATTCGCAATCTTGAGCAACAGTGCATTTCTGATGGTGGCGAAACAGTAACACCAAGCAGGGCTAATAACAATTGGGCAATAGCAATCTAGGTGATCGCACTCGGCTGTTAACCGAGACTGAGCTTGGTTCGAATCCAAGTTGCCCAGCCAAATTTTAATCTTTACATATGGATAAACTAACTTTTATGTCTCTTTTTTTTCGTTTTAACATTTGCAAAGGATAAGGAAGATGCAACGAATACCACTTAAAGGCGGTGATGAATACGATATTCTAACCAATGCTCGCAAATACTACAAATATGCAGGCCGTGCGGGTGTATGTAAAAAAGTAAAGAAACAATACAATAAGAGATATCGGCGTTTATTCAAGAAAAGCGTGGATAGTGGAGACTATGTGGATATATAATAACATTCATATACCTATGTATTTTTATTATCACAATCATAATGGAGATTTCTATGAAAAGTATAAATTTAAAAGAAAACTTCGCACATCAACACACATTAAATGAAATACAACGATATTGTATTGATATGAAGCTTGAATACATTGATGGTGTGGTTTCTTGGTGTAAACAAAATAATGTAGAAGTAGAATTTATTGCAGGTTTAATCAAAAAAGACCCAGTAATGATGTCAAAACTTCAATATGAAGCAGAAGAATTAAATATTCTAGAAAAGCCAAAAAGACTTCCACTGTAATGACATCATTCGAAGCATTTTCAACGTATATTGCATTGAAAAATCACTTCACTAAAAAGAAGTTCGATTATCTAAAATACAATGGTAAGACCCGAATGACGCATCAGTCATTTGACAAAAGAAAAGATAAGATATTTTTTCAGAAATTAGCAAAACATGAAGATGTTCAAGGATTTCTTATTGCTAATTTTATTAAAAATCCTAAAAGTTGGATAAAAGAACTTGTCTATTCGGAGGAACCAGAAAGAGAATATAAATCTTGGATGAAAAAACAACAATCTTTGACCTACTTGTTCAAAGAAGATCTATCAAAACTACTAAAGGATTTCAATCAAAATCTAAAAATAGAGAACAATCAGCACCCAGTAGTTTTAAAGCTATATCTAGGTAACAGAATATCATTAGAAACTTTGTGTATATTGATTAAAATGACCAAAACTGACATTTATTTCAATAAAAATTTGAAAGATGACCCACTCTGGGAAGAAATTGAACTAAAAATCAAAAAATACACACCATTTCTTCAGTATAATGAGGAAAAATTAAAGAAAATAGTTCTTGACTATTTTAAATGATTATGTTATATATAATGATGACTCAAGTAGTCATATTCAACATTCAAACACGCAAACACGCAAACACTTGAAAGGAAATATTATGGACTTCTCTAAATTGAAAAATATGTCTGGTACAAAGTCAATGGAATCTCTCAATGCAGAGCTTTCAAAGATGGCAACTCAAGATAGTGGTAAAAGAGGTGCAGATGAACGATTCTGGACTCCTACAGTAGATAAAGCTGGTAATGGTTATGCTGTTATTCGGTTTCTACCGCCACCAAGTGACGAGGATGTCCCTTTTGTTCGACTTTATGATCATGGGTTTCAAGGTCCAACCGGGCTTTGGTATATTGAAAACTCTCTCACTTCAATTGGGAATCCCGATCCCGTATCAGAGTATAACTCAAAGCTATGGAATTCTGGCGTAGAATCTGATAAAGAGATTGCTCGTAAGCAAAAACGCCGTCTGCATTTCATTAGTAACATTTATGTTGTATCAGATTCAGCAAAACCAGAAAATGAAGGTAAAGTATTCCTCTACAAGTATGGTAAGAAAATCTTTGAAAAACTAAATGAAGCTATGAATCCACAATTTGCTGATGAGGAATCGGTAAATCCGTTTGATCTTTGGCAAGGTGGAAACTTTAAACTCAAGATTCGTAAGGTTGATGGGTATCGTAATTATGACAAATCTGAGTTTGATTCTGCGTCTGCTTTAAATGATGATGATTCTGCTCTAGAACGTATCTGGAAATCAGAAAACTCTCTACAAGAGTTTGTTAGTGCATCTAACTTTAAGTCCTATGAACAGTTGAAAGATCGACTAATGCGAGTTCTAAATATCCTTCCAAAGGAAGAACCTGCATATCGACCAGAAGCTGATATTCCTGAAACTAAACAGCCTGAATTTTCTAATACTGATTATCAGGTTACGAATAATAATAACAACGATGATGATGAATCATTGGAGTTTTTTCAAAAACTGGCAAATAGCTAAAGTTTAAGGGGAGCAAATGCTCCCCTTTTTTTATGTATCGTCCATATGGTGATCTGGATTTATTGGTGGTGTTGGTCTTATTAACGATTCTCTACCGGAGGGTTTAGGTGTTGGTCTCGTTAAATTACTTCTATCACGGCGGGGTTTAGGTGTTGGTCTCGTTAAATTACTTCTATCACGGGGGGGTTTAGTTGCTGGTCCACCTGGACCAGATGGTACTGCTGGTCCAGGTGGAGGGCTTTTTAATTCTGCTAATGCCTCTTCTAATGCCTTTACTATATTATTACCATTAGCATTTGGTGTTTTTGGTGTTTTTGGTGCTTTTAACTCTGGTGGTTTATCTTTATTTTCATTTTCATTTTCTTTTGGTGGAGGATTTTTAACATCACCAGTTCCTCTAAAGTTACTAGATGCTTGAGATGGGGTTAATGGTTGGTTTTTATTTTTATCTCGTAAAGCATTATATTCTTTTTGTGTTATGATATTAAAATTTTGTGGTTGGTTCTTTTTAGTAGGCGATACCATCATATAAAGCTGTCCGTGTTCTTTTAATGCCTTTTCATAGTATTTCATAAAAGATTTATACTGGGATTTAGGTATTACGATACAACCAGCAGAAACTAATCTTTCTATATCTGATGTGCTATGTATTTGTATTGCTGTTCTATCTCTTCCTAATTTTGGATCTGATATTCTTTGATAGTCTGTACCTTTTCTTCCTATATGAACCACTTTTGATTTACCAGCAAAATTTGTTATAACTGGACCAGATTGTCTAGTTTCTGACATTGGGTGTATACCTAGTGGTATTGAAGCACCTTTACCACCACCAGAACCAGTAGGAAAAACGGGAGGTGCATATTTTTCTCCTGTTTCTGGATCTGTTAGTTTTGGTAATGTTATTGATCCCGTCATATGATATGGTCTATTTTTTATATCTTCTTTTGATATTCTCAATGGGGTTGATTGTTCAGGTCTTTCAGATATTTCTGTTGGTTTGAAATCAGGATAGTCTTTTTTAAATTGTTCGATACCACCAGATTGATACATTTTAAAAGACTGGTCCATTTGCTCAGATGTAATTTGAGATTTATTTCTCCCTGCTTCGTGTTTAGAAAACTCTGAAAATAATCTCATCATAAATGCTCTATCTTTAACCATTTCTTCAGTTATTACATCATTTCCACCTAAACCAAGACCTTCAGGTAAAGGAGTTCCTGGTCTACCTCTCCATTTTGTTGTAGCTGCTGATAAAGACATACCTTTATAATTTTTAGCAAAGAGATCCATATTAGAAGCAAGCCCGTGAACAATTGTAGGATATTTTCCTATCTTATGTCCGCCTCCAATTATACCATAGCCTTGTATTCCAAATTGTTCGTCTCTTTTTCTGGGATATGCTGCACCGGGGTTATTATATCTCACAGAAGCAGGAATTCTTTTACCCCCTTGAACAAAAGGAACATTTACTATTCTTTTATATGCACCAGAACTAGAAATGGAACCAGGATCTACTGTACCTCCTTTTGTATCAGTAAATGGCATTCTTGTTGCATCAGACATACCTCCACTCTTGGTTTTGTTAGAACCAGTTAGATAATCATATCCTGATTTTGCTCCTTGTGCAGCTAGACCTACACCTTGTGCAGCTAGACCTACAGCAGCACCAATTGGATTTGCATATTTTTTAATTGGATTTATATTATTTTTAACAAAATCGATTATTCTTGAGAATACAGATTTTCTTTTTTGATTTGATTTTTTTTGTGGCTTATCCTCACTCGTACCATTTTGTTGTATATTATCAATACTATTGTTTATTGATAATAAAGAAGATTCTAAATTTTTAATACGATCAGTAACACTACCTAGAATATCACTAGTAATAGTTTTAATATAATTAATATCTTCTATATTTGACGGTATTTGTGATTGTAAAATATCAATAGAAGTTGTTGTTTCTTTTGATATTTGATCTAAATTGTTTAGTTGATGTTGATACTTTTCTAAATTAGATTTTAATTTTTCTGAATGTTGTTTTTTTAACTGTATTGTTAAATATATTGTTCTAATATATCTTTGGAGTTTATAGTTGTTTTGTCTAGATAAAGATCTAAAATTAGCGGTTCTAGATCTTAAATTTCTAGTTTTAGAATTTACTAATGCTGATAGTCTAGAGAGGATAAACTCTGACATTATGTATACATATCTCCAAATACAGCAGATTCGTTTGGTTTAGATTGGTTTGGACCCTGACTCACACCATTAGCAGGTGAAGCTGATGTTGTTCCTGGTGGATCTGGTGGACCAGTATCCCCGTTATGATCTTTTGGATCTATTTGTGCATCATATTTACTAGCAGTAGTTACTTGAGGATTTGTTGATGCTCTTTTAGGATTTGTTTTTTCCACTGCTGTTATTAATTTGTCTATGGCTTTTATTATATTACCATCTTCATCATAATTTTCGTCTCCACCGCCCATATTGCTTAAATCAAAAAATTTAGATGCTTTATCTATCATCTCATTTTCTTTTTGTTCAGCAGTTTTACCGCCGAATTGTCTACGAATCCAAGAATCACTTTCTTTTTTTTCAAAAGTAAAATCTCTTTTCTTTTCTATATTTGGAAAATAACCACCTTCTACATCTTCACGAGCATATTTACCAAGACTATCCATCCTAGTTGCTTTATATAGATTTCTTAGATATTTTGGTAGCTCAGAACTTTCAGGATCATATTCTGGCCCAGTATCATCATCATCTCCACTATTAGGACCTAGTCCTACATCAGATTTAAATTGTTTTAATGATTCCTGATAATATTTCTCGTCATCATCTGCTTTTGACACGACACGGGCACCATAAGCCGGAGTTATTATTCCTAAGCTAGATAATATGTTATATTGATCTGCTTTTGCTTCATCCGGTTGTCTTTTAGCATCTTCTGCTTCTTGATCTGCTTTTGCTTCTTTTAGTTGTTTTCTAATTTCCGATTCAGAAGTAGATTCATCACCATCCGGTTGTCTTTTAGCATCTTCTTCTTTTGCTACTCGTTCTGCTGCCTCCATAGCATCCTTACGCGATATATGTGGATTGCCTCTTCCTAAATTTCTAATTACAAAGCCTTTTTGTCCAGGTCTTCGTTCAGCGTGAATATGTGGTGGCTTTCCTTCTAATAGAATATAATTAAACCCACTAGCTTTTAATCCCTGAATAGTTTTTTGAAGGTCTTCTTTACTAACACCCCTCGTTCTTATATCTATAGCCTGTCCTCGTGCGTGTGCACCAGGTCTTCTTTTTCTTCTTTC
>CALKMQ010000084.1 GCA_938092125.1 uncultured bacterium | reverse complement strand
ATCAGAACCAAAATTCGTTGTTATTGTACCACCACTAACCTTACTGCCATTTGCATCCCTAATAACACCATTGATAAAAAGACCAGACATATTTTCAACAACTCCCAAAATAGGCGTTTTTACTTTTCTAAACATATCCGCACCCTTTCTAACATCTGATAATGCAATATCTTGCGGAGTCGTAACAATGATAGCTCCGGACATGCGTAATTTTTGAGTGAGCGTGAGCTGCACATCTCCTGTTCCTGGTGGTAAGTCTAAAATTAAATAATCAAGTTCACCCCATTCAACATCTTTAAAAAACTGTTCAGTCATTCTTGAAACTAAAGGGCCTCTCCAAATTACCGGTGTATCATTACCACTTATAAAACCAAAACTCATCACTTTCAGACCAAATTTATTGATAGGTACAAGTTTTTTATTATTTGTCATCTCTGGTTGCTCATTTATTCCTAAGGTAATAGGAAGAGAAGGTCCATAAATATCCAAATCTAAAAGACCAACTTTGTATCCTTTCTCCTTTAAGCCACAAGCAATGTTAGATGCCACTGTTGATTTACCAACTCCTCCCTTGCCACTCGCAATTGCTATTACGTGTTTAACATTTGGTAATACAGGTTCTGGAGCAGAAGCTTGAGCTCCAGGAGGAGGCCCATTTGGCGCTTTTTGTTCTACTTCTACATAAACTGACGAAAAATACTCACTTAATTTTTTTTCGATATCACTAACAAGGATGTTTTTCTTTTCATCATTTTGAGAAGTTATGCTAAGAATTATTTTTACTTCATCAGATTTAACTTCGATCCCGCTCACCATCCCAAAAGAAACAATATCCCTATTAAAACCAGGGTATTTGATATTTGCTAGAATTTCTTTTACTTCATTTTTATTCATACTACTTATTTCAATAAAAAAACGGTTGCCGAGACAACCGTTTTAATGAGTTTCAATTTAACTTAATTACCCAGAATATTCTTGCCCAAAATATTCATAATTAAGTGGAATGAATTTGCTCCATTCTTCAGGAATTTCACTTTCTTCAAAAATAGCTTCAACAGGACATTCTGGCTCACAAGCACCACAATCTATACATTCTTCTGGATTGATGTAAAGCTGCTTTCCTTCAGGATCAAAGCCAGGTTCTTTCGCCTCAGCTCCTGCTCCAGTTTTATCATCTGGCCCGTGAATACAATCAACAGGGCATACTTCGACACAAGCAGTATCACAGGTACTCACACATGGTTCAGCAATAATATATGTCATAATTTCTCCTAATTATAAGTATATGTTTATTAAAATATTTTTATGGTTCCAACTAGGTTAATTTATAGGAATTTGTTTTAAGGTTACAAAAAAGATTTTAAAAATGTTATCGATCAAGTTTCTCATTATTTTTGATCTAATAAAAATCTTTTGGCAGCATTATATGTGTTTTCAATTGTGCCTTCAAGAATAGCTTCTTCTACAGCTTTTTTAAATATTCCGACTTGCTTACCTTCATTGATTTTAAAAATTTTCATAATCTCTTTACCTCTAATTGGGCTCTGAAATTTTTTTGCTGAATCTTTATCTAAAACAACCTTCATTTTATCTTCAACAATATCAAAGTTCTTTAAATATTTTTTTACTGTTTTAGGATTTTTCGTTGTTATATCTGCTCTGCAAAGTGTCATTAAATCTTGAACCTCGTCACCAGCAGAAACCATTAATCTCCTCACTGCAGAATCTGTAACCTCAGATTTAACGAGAGCTATAGGTCTAAGGTGCAATAATGTTAATTTTTTTAAATAACCTGACAATTTATTTGAAAGCCTAAGCCTTTGTGATACTTTATTTAACATTTTCTCACCTATTGCATCATGACCGTGAAACGTATAACCCTTAACAGGATCAATACGCCTTGTTACAGGTTTAGCAATGTCATGAACCAGCGCTGCAAATCTAATTTCCATTTTTTCTGTTAATTTTGCTGCGTTATCTACAACTTGCAAAGTATGAGCAAAAATATCTTTATGGTGCCATTCTGGAGATTGATTCATATCATACATAATATCAATTTCAGGAAATACTGTTTTAAGTAAACCTGTTTTTTGCATAATTACTAACCCAACAGAAGGCTTAGATGTAGAAAGCGTTTTTATTAGTTCCTCTCGTATTCTTTCCCAAGAAACAATGCTTATCCTATCAGATTGATTAGTAATTGCGGCTCTACACTCAGCGTCCAGTTTAAAATTAAGCTTTGATGCAAAGTAAGCTGCTCTCATCATCCTCAGAGGATCATCAGAAAAGGTTTTCATTGGATCTAGTGGCGTTTTTAATAATCCTTCGATTAAGTGATTCTGTCCACCAAATGGATCATGTATTTTACCAAAACTTTCTGGATGAATGTCCATTGCCATAGCATTTATAGTAAAATCTCGCCGTTTTAAATCTTCTTTCAGGTTGGTAAATTTAACTTTCGAAGGGCTTCTTGATGCACTGCTATACGTTTCTGATCTAGAACTAGCAATTTCAACCTGAAATAATTTATTCGGTATTAAAGCAGTGCCAAATTTTTCAAAAGGGACGACTTTTTTTACACCAATCTCTTTAGCTAGTTTTCTTGCAAAAAAAATACCGTCACCCTCGACCATTAAATCAAGGTCCTGGATATCCCTTCCAAGCATTAAATCCCTTACTACACCACCAACTATATAAACTTTTACATTTTCTTTTAAGCCAAGCTTCCCAGCTCTTTTAGCCATATCAAAAATATGTTTGTATTTAGATTGATTTATAATTTTTTCAATGTTTTTCATTATCTAAAATTAATTCATATTGAAACCATTACAAAAATAAGTAAGATAAATTACTTGTAAAGAGGAATTGCTTTAATTTATTTTTAATCAATGACAAAACTATTATCCTTAGTCGTTGCCCTCCCGATATTTTTTACGGCTACCTACGGGCAATTTGGCCTAGTTAAAATTGAGTTTGATGATAGATTACTAAGAAGTGATGAAAAATATGACCTTATTAATCTTAAGGATGACGTTCAACAGTTTTTTGTAAACACTTCATGGGATAAAGATTTTTCTGATTTAAAAATTCCTTTGCATATACAAATTGTTTTTGAAGGGGCAGCGTCTAAAGGCAATGTAAAAACATACCTATGCAAAGCTTTATTTTCTAATGGAAGCGAATTAAGATACTTTGATAATGGTGCTCAGTTTTATTACAGTCCTGGCTCAAGCTTGTATTTTGATTTAGTACTATTTGAACCATTATCAGCTTTTTTAGCTTTCTATGCTCACATGATACTAGCAGGAGTCATAGATTCTTATGAATACAGAGGTGGAGGAGCAATATATGAAATAGCAAGAGAAATAGCATTGCGAGGAGCATCATCAGAGTACCAAAAAGGCTGGAGTTCTAGGATATCTCTAGTAGATGATATAAGTAAAAACTCAGGATTAAGGGACGCTCGGCTTGCTTATTATATTGGAAAAGACTTACTTCAAGAGGGTAGAATTGAGGAGGGTCTAAAAGAGCTTAATAATATGCTAAATGGCCTTGAAAAAAGCGCAATTGATTTTGGACGGGAACAATCTACTCAATACTTTATGAAAATCCATTCTGAGTACCTCGCTAAAACTTTTAATAAATTTGGTAGAAGAGACTTACTTATTGATGTAAAACAATTAGATCATGATAATAGAGATATTTACAAATTTTATTTAGATAAAATGCCTGAATAAGTTTTTATTCTTAAAATATAATATTTCAAAACGATTGAGCTCCTAAACATCCCCTTCATAATTTCACTATCTTTCTTTTTTCTAATTTTATTAAACGCTCTCCTCTTTTTTATAATTGCATGAGGATGAAAAAGAACCCAAAAAAGCGCTCTTATAATTGCTGATGCATGCTTCCAGTCAAAAATTAAAAGAGAATAAAAAATAGCTA
>CALKMQ010000083.1 GCA_938092125.1 uncultured bacterium | reverse complement strand
GAATTTTGCAAAATTATTACCAGCATGAATCTTTGAAAAAATCTCATATGAACTTGAGAAAGATGGCTCCCAAAATGTTCCTAAACGCAATTTGACTGTTCCAAATTTTCCAACATTGTAAATATTAGGATTCAAAGCTATCGTCGATTTTATATCATGATAATTGAAAGATATCTTCATATTATTTTGCTTATAAGGCTTTCGATGTCTATCATTATTTTTTGCCGTAAAAATAAGTTTGATGCTCTCTCTACCTCCACGAGAATCGAACACAGATTCGAGTGAACCTGAACTAAAATATCCTAAATTATAAAATTCTTTTTTTGATCGAATAATTCCATTTATCTTTTTATTCTTATCACCATAAAGGACATATGCATTTATACTCTTACCACCAAATCCAGCATCCCCACCATAAGAAAATAATAGACCATTTAGATTCCCATCATATGAGTTATAAGTTGGTAGCCAAGGACTAATATTTACATCTACATTATTATAGGTAGGTTTATCATAAATAAAATGAGGTTTTAATGGCCTCTTTGTCGAATTATTTGCTCTATTTACATCCGGCATATATTGATCAGGGTCAATAATAATTTTTTCACATCCGATTGGCGTTTCTAGTACATGGCTATCTCCTTGAAAGCTCACCCACTCTTTGCCAATTTCCTTATTACGTTGATCATAAAATGCAACTTCAATAGGTACATCAAAATTTCCATTATTTTTTATAATGAATTTCCCATTTTTTTTATTAGCCATATAATCAATGTATGTAGTACTATCAATCAAATTTTCGAAAAACCAACTTACATCATCATCAAGGTGTTTATTAAAAGAAGTAATTAAATCATTAGATTTGGGGTGCTTGAATTTCCAAGATTCGAAATAATCTTTTAAAATTATATCTATCTTACTCTCACCTATATAATGTTGAAGATATCTCATCATCACAGCGACTTTTGAATAATTTTGACCATAATTACGATATGAATAATTTTTATTGGATGAAATATTTAAAGGCTGCGCACCATCTTTAAGAGCATTGGAAGCATAATTAGAATACTGAAAATGAGGCATATTATAATTTTTACCAATCCCAATTTTGTTTTGTAAAACATCTGAAAAAACTAATTGTGCATTCCTTCTAAAATATTTTTTTTCCCAATATCGAATTCCAGAATATTCTGTCAGGCCCTCATCCATCCATGCATGATCCCTTTCGTTTGTACCTAAAATCCCATAAAACCAATTATGTCCCACTTCATGCATAATAACATATTCAAGTAAGTCTTCCGATGGCGAACTTGAAATTACAGTTATATTAGGATACTCCATTCCACCACCAGCTGACATATCTCCATCTACAGCTGAAATATGATTATAAGGATAATCCCCGTAAAACCTACTATACCAAAGGCCAGAATCATGCATATAGTCTAATGACTTGCGCCACATCCATGCGTTTTTTGGTAGATACATGCTCCATAATGCAATTTGTTTGCTGGAATCATCAAGCCAGAGTTCACCTTTTTGTACAATCCAGTTCGGATCAGCAAACCAAGCAAAATCATGAACATTATTTTGTCTAAAATGAATGGTTTTGTTTGGATAAACTTTTAATGAATCTTTTTCAGTACTTTTCTTTTTTTTATCACTCTTTGATTCCTTCTCTTTGAAGTGTTTTGCTAATTCTTTTTTTGTAAGATTTTTTAATGAGTCACCAATACTTGAAAGTGAATCTAACCAGGCAAGCTCTTCTTTCTCATTAATCATATCCCCCGTAGCCATTATTCGATAATCTTCTGGTAGAGTAATTTTTACATCAAACGTACCAAATTCGCTGTAAAATTCTCCCATATTTAAGTATGGCATTGGATGCCAACCCTCATTGTCATAAACAGCTGGTTTGGGATACCATTGCGTTATTTCAAAATGTTTTCCTGAATGACCAAGCCTTGAAACCACTTTTGGTAGTTTAACAAAAAATGGAGTTTCAATTTTTATTTCTTGTCCCGGAGAAAGTGGTTTTGGAAGATTAATTTTTGCAACGTCAACCCATTCCACATGAAAATTCCAATTAGCTTTTACACCATCAACGTAAAAATCTAGACTATCTATATATCCCCGATCCTTTTCTTTTGTATAAAGAAAACGCGTACTACCAAGCCTAATAAACTGTTTTGCTAATGCTGTCGAGTCATTTTTATAGGCATTTGGCCAGAGATGAAACCAAATAAAATTTAAGGTGTCTCTACTATTATTTTTGTAGGTTATTTTTTCAAAAGCTGATAGAGTTTTATTGGAGTCATTCAGAGTAACATCAATATCATATGTAACATCTTGTTGAAAATATTCTTCACTATGAATAAAAGAGAATAATAAAAACATGAATAAAGTATAGTACTTCATCTAATTAAAAAGATTGTTAAATAAATCAGCTAGTCTAACTCCCGCTTGCATTAATCTCATATCTAAAATTGGTTTTGTTACAAACAAATAATTATAAGTTAGGTTATTGGTTTCAAAATTATAACATACGCTCCTATACTTTTTAGATTCATTCGCATAAAATTCGAAATCTTTAACTAGCCATTTAATGCATTCTGATTCATTAAACTCTAAATTTAAAAAATGTGCATATTCAGTATAACTTAAATTCTGATGTTCAATTAATTTCTCATCCCAAACCTCATGCAAGTTGGTGTCCTCACCAAACCATTTTACTTTTATATCGTTGCCCCCTCTATCCTTGCCATTACCAACATGTAGAGGCTGATGTAAATCACCAACAAGATGTATTAACCACTTAAT
>CALKMQ010000082.1 GCA_938092125.1 uncultured bacterium | reverse complement strand
ATTGGGCCAATGGTACGTAATAGATTCCTTATAGTTTTATAGCCTTTTATTTTTTCGTTTGGCATCAAATTATTATCTTCATTGCTCCTGCTAATGATATCAATAAGTAAAATAACTTTTTCTTTAAATATAACTTTTCCCCACTTAATAGTGCCTTTTTCATAACTAAAACTAGCATCTTTCGACATTAGTGGATTCGGATGAGACTTTCGTAAAGATTCAATTAGTGATAAAAAATGATTTTTCCCGCCAAATGATTTTGCATAATCAGTAATCTGACTTTTCAATTCTAGCTTTTTATCAACTTCAAGAGAGTCATAATTATTCATTTTTTAAAATTCCTTTATATACTAATTATAAATAATAACTTATTTTAACATAACCATCTTACGAGTTTGTATCATATCTTCAACTAATAAAGTATATAAATACATACCCGCAGCTACTCTTACATTATTATCATTTTTTCCGTTCCATATAATGGTTTTATACCCTTCGGATTGAAAGCGATTTAAAAGCGTCCTGATTTTTTTACCATCAATATCAAAAATAGAAATATTAACAAAACTATTCTTTGATAAATCATATGCAATGTTAGTTGTAGGATTAAACGGGTTTGGATAATTACTACGCAATGTAAATGATTCAGGTTTTAATTTATCGTCAATTGATAGTGATGCATTTTTAATTTCTAATATTATGTTTTTGATATACTGGACATCTTCATTGCTTGATGGACTATAAGGAGTAATGCTAAAAGAAGTATCAATAAAACCTTCTTTATTAATAAAGAAAACATCTCTTTGGTTAGCTTCATATTCAGACCAAACAGGATAATCATCTAAACTATCATCTTGAACCCACGGCAGAATGCGCCCATTTAACATTCCATCTAGAGAACTGGAATATTGGTCCTTACCAATACCAATAAATTTGACATCTAGTATGTTTTCAGATAAAAGTTCTAGGTATAAATCATTTAAAAGCTCGAACCGAGCCCTGCATGTGCCTCAGTATTCGTGAAAAAAGCCAAGTACTAAAACGTTGTCTGTAAAATATGACGGCCCAATTAATTCGCCAAAGGTATCAGAATTAGGATTTATATCTTCCAAAGTAAAATCGTTCTGACTAAAGAGATTTGCAGAAAATATAATTAAATAATAAGAAATTATATATGTTCTTAAAACATTATGAGCAGATAACATGATTTTCAAAATTCAAATTATTATAAATGGATAACACTGAGCCTATTTTTCTTTCGATAAAATGATTGGTTTATAACCACCCTCTTTTTTAAACCACAATATCATAAAAGAAAAACCTAATGCCATGATTATCGGAAGGCAGGCAGCTATTCGAAGTGTTTTTCGCCCTGTTTGAGGTAAAATATTATTGATACTTGAGATTTCTCTAATTGTAAGTTCTGGTTGTTTTAAAAAAGCATTTGTTTTTATAGATGTATATGGAATGCCAAATAGATTAGCATCATCAATTATCGGTTTGTTTTCAAATAATCTATTTTCGATTTTTATTTTTTGGACTAATTCAAGATTGACTTCCATTATACCTTTAGCATTATAGTGATCTTGAACAGCTCCTAAAAAAGGAAAACCGAAGATACCTACAGTAAGTAGACCAATAGCAGATACTGTATTTAAAGTAAGTGCGCCCCCTTTTGGAAATCTTTCTGCAACGAATCCCAATACAGAAGGCCAATAAAATGTTTGGCCAACAGCATAAATAATAAACGCTACCAAAATAACGATCCCACTAGCATAAGAAAGCGCAAAAAGACCTATAATTGAAAAAATTGAACTTATGAGCAACAATCCTAGTGGGCCCATATACTTTAAAGGTATTCCAGCAAAAAAGCGAAGGGTCATCATAATAAATGCAGAAAAAACAAGTGCCCATCCAGCATATTCACCCATAGTCGGTTTCATAAGATTTTGAATCCAGCCATCTGTGGCAATTTCAGCAGTAGCAAGCGGAATCATAAGCAAACAGATAAAGAAAAACATCAATTTTCCTTTTGATTTTATTATAAACCCAAATAAAAAGCCGGTAGAAACACCAACTAATAACGATATAATTAGACGCGTATAAGATCCACCAAACCCGCCGTTAAAAAGATTCAATTGTGAAAAAAATTCATATCCAATGAATGTTATAGCCAAAGCTGCACCGAGGCCACCAAATTCACGAAACATTTCTGAAATTGGTATGTTATTCTCAACACGTTCATCGACCGGAAATTTCTTACATAGTAAAAACATAATCGCATAGGCAATAGTTGGAATCAACATAAATAACCAGGCTGGCTTTGACTTTAACCACGTTAATGGAGCCGTAGAATCTCCTATGAAAAATAATAAAAAGATAGCTCCTCCAAAAACAATCCCAGCAGGCCATGACGCGTGAAGAATATTCATAGCTTTCGTTTTTTCATCTCTAAAAACGGATATACAAAGAGGGTTTATTACCGCTTCCACAATTCCATGACCTACACCGGCAAAAAAGCATGCCCACCACATACCATCATAGCTATTAACTAAATATGTTAGGACTACAGAAAGAATTTGAAAGAAAGAAGCAGTAAGAATGGAACGCTTGTAACCGACTTTATCGACGACAAGACTAAATAGAATCATCATGATTGCAATTGGCCATAAACCAGCACCTAATAATACACCTACTTGACCGTCAGATATCCCAAATTCTACTCCCCAAACTGCTGGAACCATAGCTCTAAACACAAAGCCAACTCCAGCAGCCATAAGTGCTAAAAAGCTAGCTGAGAGAAGTATTAATTTTTCATTTTTTGTGAAAGTCATTTCTGAATGTAACTATAATTAATCGAAGATATATCAACGGATAAAAAAAGGATACATGGAGGAAAAGATTGCCTAATTTTTAGCACCAATCTCATCTTCAAAACTAAAATACTTCGAGCAAAACTCTTTGACAGTCTTATTGTCGTTGCTTTTGCAATATACTTGCAAATATATATTATCAACTAGCCACAATGAAAACTTATCCAAATCACCTTCTTCTCTTTGTACTTTTTTTTGTTTAACATATTCGTTATTTAATGAAATTTGATTTAGTTTTGCCCATTCACGAAACACGATCTCAATAAATTCAATCTGACTCCACCCTTCATCTAAAATTTCTTTAATCCTATTAAGACCAATATCTTTATAATTATTTTCATTCATTTTAAAAACTTATAGTATTTATACAGCTGTCGTACGCCCGACAGGATTCGAACCTGTGACCTCATGAACCGGAATCATACGCTCTAATCCAACTGAGCTACGGGCGCATATATATTCAAAATTACTTAAAAACTAATAAAGTAAATTTAGTAAAAAAATATCGGATTAAGTTAAAAGTGATAACTAAGGTATGTTCTGTTCAGCTGCTTCGATAGTGTTTTCAACTAACATTGCAATAGTCATAGGTCCAACTCCTCCTGGAACGGGAGTTATAAATGAAACTTTATCAATTACAGAATTATAATCAACATCACCAATAATTTTATAACCCTTATCATTTTCGGCTTCCACCCTATTAATACCTACATCAATAATAATAGAACCTTTCTTTATCATATCAGCCTTTAAATAATTAGGCTTTCCAATAGCAGAAATCACCACATCCGCATTTCTTGTATACTGTTCTAAATTTTTTGTTCTGGAATGACAAATAGTACAGGTACCATTTGACCATTCACCGTTTGAGCTTACGAGAACAGACATCGGCCTACCGACAATATTACTTCTTCCAATTACAACAATGTCCTTTCCAATTAATTCAATATTATAATGCTTAAATATTTTCATTATACCTTTGGGTGTACAAGGTATGAATCTAGGCTCCCCGATAGAAAGCCATCCTACATTTTCTGGATGAAAACCATCAACATCTTTAGTTGAATCTATTGAATTAATAATGAGTTGTGAATCAATATGGCTTGGTAAAGGCATTTGAACAAGGATACCATGATAATTCGAATCTTGATTAAGACCATTGATAGTCTGTATCAACTCATTTTGAGATACATCATTATTGAGATAAATATTTTTTGATCTTAAGCCGAGTGATTGAAGCTTTTTTGATTTGGTTTTTACATATATTTGAGATGCGGGATCATCACCAACTAAAATGACACAGAGACCAGGAATGATACCTCTTTTAGATAAAATATCTAGTCTGTTTTTAAACGAAGCATAAACAGCGACAGCAGTATCTTTACCAGATAGTACTTTAGAGGTATCCATCTTTAATATCTTTTATAAAGAATCGTCAATTAGTTCGATAAGTGAAGATATTTTTTCATCAATATTATCATCTTCGGAATCAAATTTTTTCCTAGCGTTAAATAATTCATCAGTTATATTCATCGCAGATAAAATTGCGATTCTATTTGAAGACTGAGTAGAACTAAAGCCAGATTGTACTTCACGCATTTTACTATCAACATATTCTGAGATTTTTTTTATATACGTCGGGTCAGCTGGAGCTTTTACAGAATATTCTTGACCAAATATTGTTATCTTAATTTGATTATCATCTTCAGACATAATATTTACTTCTCCACTTTATCAAGAATCTTAATCATATTATTGACATGTTCTTCTATTTTAGAAAGTTTCTGTGATTCTATGACATTACCACTATTATTTTTATTCTT
>CALKMQ010000081.1 GCA_938092125.1 uncultured bacterium | reverse complement strand
GATGATAAAACCATTGTTGCTGGATTAACATTCGGAGTCGAAAGAGGGTCATTAGTTGCAATAGTTGGTGCAAATGATACAGGTAAAACAACGCTTCTTAAACTGTTATCAGGTATGGAAAAGCCAGATTATGGAAGCATATTTATTCACGGATTAGATATGCAAAAAAGGAAAAATAAGACCCGAAAACTGGTCGGTTTCGTTCCGCATGAAACAGATTTAGATCCATGGTTGACCATTGAGCAAAACATAAAATTTTCATCATTATTATATAATGTTAATAGTAGAGATTACAATAAAAGACTTAAGTCTTTTTCAAAGACATTAGCAATTGACGAATTTTTAGACCAGATGTCGTCATCTGTATCTTATGGAATTCAGAAAAGAGTGATGTTAGTAAGAGCTCTAATCCATAATCCGGAAATATTAGTATTGGATGAACCTACAGGTTTTATGGACGCACCCTCATCAAGACTTACTTGGGATTTATTAAAAAAAATTAAAGGTGAAAAATCTATAATTTATGTGAGTAATTCATTACCAGAAGTTGAACAGGCTCATGATCGAATATTAGTTTTTCGAGATGGAAGAATAATAATGGATGGGAATTTAGATAAATTATTAGAAAGCACTCTTGATTACCATCAGTTTCAGATTGAGTTTGAAAATTTGAGTGATGACCTCTATAATACACTCAGTAATATTACAACGGTAGTATCACCAAGCAGAATTAATAATATATTTCACTTTTATGGAAGAGAGAGAAATGTATTTTTTGATATTGTTAGAAAAGCATCAGAAAATTATATGATTGATTTAAATGTTAAGAAATTAGGTTTAGTAGATTTGATGGATTCTGAATTTGCAGGAGGTGGCCTAGATTGATAAAAGCACTTTTGTTAAGGAGGATTTGGTTGCTAGGTAATAATTTAACTTCGAGCTTGGTGATTTTATTCCTATTTCCATTGACAGTTTTTATTTTTACAAATTTAGCATTAAGAAAGATACCTTCAATCGGTTTGTATGATATACCATTTGATATATGGATATATCCAAGCATGATTTTTTTAGTTACGGGGTTTGCTATTTTACCATCTATATTTAGAGACTTGTTTGATTTAAGAGTTCATAAGAAAGTTTTATCTTATTTGTCTTTATCTCCTTATTCAAAAAAATATTTGATTTTTAGTTTTTCAATTGTTTCTCTTTTTGAAAGTTTAATTTTTGGACTTTTTTCAGTTATATTGTTTTCAGTAATTATTCCTTACCCCTTTGGGATTATTGAAACATTTGGATTTATTCTTTATTTTTGTATTTATACAATTTTATTAGCAAATATTTTCATAGCTGTTTCTATTATCTCGGATATGTTATCTACTCTATTCATATCTTTATTTTGCTTTATGTTTTTTATGTTTTTCGGAAGTAGTCTGATTATTAGCCTTGATTTTTTTCCCACGACAATAAATAGTGTTTTATCGTTACTGCCTTTGGTAATGTGTATCAAATCAATGCAATCTTATTTGTTTAGTGGATTTATTAATTGGGGTTTTACCCTTATTCCAATCCTTTCGAGTTTTTTACTAATGTTTATAAATTCAATTCTCATAAAAAATAAACTTAGACAATAATTTTACGTTTTAAATTTTTGGATTGTTTTTAATTTTTTGAAAATATAATTATATATCCTATTTATCTTGAATATCAAAAAAAATAAAATAATTGGCCCAAAAGCTTATATTGATTTAGATATATGCCGTTCAAACTTGTCAGCTATAAAGAAACGAATCGGCGTTAGAAAACTTCTCTGTGTCATAAAAGCTAATGGTTATGGTCACGGGGCAGTGCACATTGCTAAATCAATTGAAAATATAAAAAATGTTCAATTCGCGGTTTTTTCATTTGAAGAAGCTCTTGAACTTCGAGATGCCAATATAAAAAATGACATACTTGTGTTTTCGAGGATGCAATCACAATATATTAAGTTAGCGCATGAAAATAATATTACTTTAAATATTTCTGCTATTGAAGATATAGATAAAATTAATTCTTACTTTTTGTTAAATGGTGCTTGCCCTAGATATCATTTAAAATTTGATACGGGTATGACTCGTTTAGGATTTGATCTTAAAGATGCTAATATGATATATGGTAATCTTAATAAAAACATAGTTCCATATCTTGAAGGCGTTTACACGCATTTTGCAACAGCAGATGAAGGGAATTTATCCTATGCCATCAGGCAGTTAAATAATTTTAAGAAAGTTGTTGAAAGGGCCGACGCATATGGAATAAAATTTAAAAACATACACTGTTCAAATAGCGGAGCTATTATCAACATCAAAGATTCGTATTTTAATATGGTTCGTGTAGGTATGTTGTTGTACGGTGCCTTGCCTTCAAATGAAGTAAAAGATAATATTGGAATAAAACCTGTGATGAGTTTTTATGGTAGTATAGTAAATGTTAGGAAAGTAAAAAAAGGAACGCATATTAGTTATGGTGGTGTTTATAAAAGTACTTCTGAGACTAATATAGGAGTTATTCAAACTGGTTTTGCAGATGGTTTCCCACGTCCTTGGTATAAAGATGGATATGTCAATTATAAAGGTACAAACTATAAAATTGCAGGAAGAGTTTGTATGGATCAACTAATGATTGATTTTGGAAAAACTATTCCAAACGTTGGAGAGGATGTTTTATTTTTTGGGGAGAATGAATTTGGCCAAATTAAAGTTGAAACTATTGCTGAAAATATAAATAGTACTGCCTATGTTTTGTTTACAGCTATTGGTGGCAGGACAAAATATATTTACATAAATCAATAAAATATGATTAAAAAATTATATAATAAGAAAAGTAAAAATATGCTTATAGAAAATCTAGAAGCTGAAACATTTAACCGTATTACATGTTCATTTTATAATTATATAAATATTAATAACCCATCCGATTTTAGAGACAAGCTTTATTCTCTTTTTCATACTTTAAATATTTTTGGTAGGATATATGTAGCAGATGAAGGTATAAATGCTCAAATAAGCGTACCAAGATATAATTGGGTTGATTTCTTAAAAACAATAAGTGAAATTAGTGAATTATCTGATATCCAAATCAAAAAAGCGATTAGTGAAGGGATCTCATTCTATAAATTGGTGGTAAAAGTAAAAAAAGAAATAGTTGCATACGGCATTCCAAAAAATAAATATAATATGAAAATAATTGGAAAGCATTTAAGTACTGAGCAATTCAATATTGCAATAAACCAAGAACAAACTACTATAATTGACATGCGTAATATATATGAAAGTGAAGTTGGAAAATTTAAGAATGCAGAGATACCGCAAGTAGAAAAATCAAAAGATTTATTGCCTGAAGTTCGGAAAATGCTAAAAGGGAGAGAACATCACCAAGTTTTACTTTATTGTACTGGAGGTATACGTTGTGAAAAGGCTAGTTCATTTTTAATAAATGAAGGTATAAAAGACGTAAAACAATTAAAAGGTGGTATAATCCAATATGCTCATGATATAAAAAAAACCGGAATGAAATCTAAATTTATTGGAAAAAATTTTGTGTTTGATGCTAGACTAGGAGAACGTATTTCAGACGATATAATATCAAACTGTCACATATGCAATAAACCTTCAGACACCCATCGAGACTGTAAAAATGATGCTTGTCATATATTATTTATTCAATGTCAAGAATGCGAGCGTGATTTAAATGGCTGCTGTTCAGACAAATGCAAAGAGATAGCATCTCTACCAATTGAAACTCAAAAAGAACTTAGAAAGAATCAAAATTCGCCTGATAAAAGACGATACTTTAAAAGTCCACAACTTTGATCAATTTATAATTGAAGCTACCTGTTTTATATACTTTCCGTCGATGTCCTTATGCAATGAGAGCTCGTTTAGCGATGCATTATTCAAAAATAAATTATGAACATCGAGAAATCTCATTAAAAAATCGGCCAAAAGAACTTTATGATATATCATCTAAAGGGACAGTGCCTGTCTTAGAACTGCAAACAGGTAGAGTAATTGATGAAAGTTTTGAGATAATGAAATGGGCTATTTCTTTAAATGATCCTAAAAAGTGGTTCCACAATTCAAAAGAAAAACAATTAGAAGCTGTTTTCGTGAATGACTTTCATTTTAAAAAATGGTTAGATAAATATAAATATCATGTAAGATACCCTGATTATGAAAAAAGTTTTTATCGTTCGGAGTGCGAAAAAATATTAGAAAATTATGAAGAAATATTAGATCGTTTTGATAATCTTTTTGGTAATCAAATTTCTCTAGGCGATATTGCCTTACTGCCTTTCATCCGACAATTTGCTAATGTAGATATAAACAGGTTTAATGAAATATTTGTCAATTTGTCAAAATGGCTTGAGCAATTAGTGCAACTAGATATTTTTAATAATATGATGAAAAAATTTGATGTTTGGGAAAATGGAAACGGACCTAATTATATTATTTTTGATGAATAATATTATAAATGATCTTCATCAGGATTCCGTACCCATGATCTTCTATTTTTAAAAGATTTTATTTTCATATCAGCCCAATCATTTATGATATGTTTAATTTTATCCAGTTGTTCTGGGTTATCTTTTATTGAATCATCTAATGTTTTCAACATTTCATTCCGTTGATAATCAACTTCAATTTCACTTCGGTTATCATGATCAGCTATTTCATTTCTTTTTTTAGCGAATTCTGATTGACGTGATTCAACTTCTTTGACTTGACCTTGGTTGCTCCATGTTATCGCAAAGCCAATGATGATGAGGGCAATAATAAGTAAAATACCACTGTCCATTTGTTAATTTCCTATCATTATTGGTTGAAGGCCAAGTCCTACCCAGTAAAATGTGATCATTGCTATCATAATAATCAAGGCAGCTGGCCATGCAAAGGTTGCCATCCTTATAAAATCTTTTGCATCTAATAGCCCTGCTGAATAAACAACAGAACTGGCAGGCGTTCCGATAACTAGCCAAAATGCCATTGACGTAGCAATTGCTAGAGCCACGCCTACAATTATTGGATTTGTTCCTGAGCTTACAGCCATTTCAAGAACTACTGGTCCAATTACCGCCACTGTTGCTCCAGCACTCATTAAATTTGTCATTAATGCTCCAATTACAGCAACCAAGATTGCTAGGGGAAGACCTTCCTGGATATTAAATGTAGTTAAAATATCTATTAAACTGTCTGCAAGCCATTTTGCAGCTCCACTTGATTTGAAAACAGCTCCTAAACTAATTGCACCAGCATATAAGACAATTACACCCCAACTAATATTTTTTTCATAATCGGACCATGAGGTCAAACCAAGTAACATAAAAGATACAGTACCAGTCATAGCAACACCACCTAAGCCAAGTGGAAAACCTAGAATAGGGGCAATTAAGTCTTTGTCTGTTATCCAAGCCATTATCATAAGGAAAGCAATGACACTGACTAGCCATTGATCTCTAGTCATTTTACCATGTTTTTTTAAATCTTCTCTTAATGTATTAACAGCATCAGATAAATCATCGACTTCAGGTTTATATAATAGAGGTAATAAAAATGCAAAAAACAACCCAAGAAAAAATGTATAAAACGATCCTAATATCATCCATTGCATAAAACTAATTTCATATTCAGGGCCCAGATTACTTAAAAATCCTATCATAATAGCGTTTCTTGCACCGCCAGTTGGACTCATAGGAGCACCGACCATGCAACCTATCGCAATTGACATCATCAATAGCTTCCCTAATTGAGGCGCATCGCCAATTTTTTTACTTGTTAAAGTGTATAAAGCCATGGCTATCGGCAAAAACATTGGAGCGATTGATGCTTCACTAATGAAAGCAGATGGTATCGCAGTACCTACTAATATCCCTAAAACAACATTCCTAACTTTTGTACCTGATAAATTCATTACTAACATACCGATTCGTTTATCTAGGCCATACTTAACCATTGTTGCACCCATTGCTAAGGAGCCAGCTATAAACCAGACCGCATCATGTGCGTAAGTCGCTACGACATTTTTTGGTTCTGTTATACCGAAAAATAGTTGAACAAGACCAATAAAAAGTGCGACTGCTGGCATTGGTAAAGCTTCTGTAGCAAAAAAAACTGTACAACAGCCTAGCAAGGCTATTATAATTTTCATGTTGAATGCTTTGGCAGTGATTTGATCAGGATTTAAATCACTAAATAATTCTTGAGCTTTAGTCATCATCGATTCAGGGGTTGGCATAGCCCATATAATAATAAAGACAAGTAGACCGATTCCAAACCATTTAAAATCAGTCGTTTTATCAAAACCGCCCCCAGATTCTTTTTCTTTTGGCATATGTGAAAACTGGTGCATTATTTTGTTTTATGCAAGAAAAAATTAATTTCATAAAATCAAACATAATATATTCAAATACTCTAATAACAAATTTTATTATTGCTAATGAACTCTATCTACATTGTTGTTTGCATCATTTTTTATTTTTTATTTTTATCTGCTATATCTCTGCATACAGGTAAAAATGATACCAATGAATCATTTTTTTTAGGAAATAAAACATCTCCTTGGTATATAGTATCATTTGGAATGATAGGTACTTCATTATCGGGTGTTACCTTTATTTCTGTTCCAGGATGGGTGGAGTCAAGTCAGTTTAGTTATATGCAGATGGTGTTTGGTTACTTATTGGGATATGCTTTTATAGGAGCAGTATTAATGCCACTCTATTATAGGCTTAACCTCACATCAATATACACTTACCTTAGTGATAGGTTTGGATTAGCGTCATATAAAACCGGTTCTATCTTTTTTATTATTTCTCGAACTATTGGAGCATCATTTCGACTTTACATTGTCGCTAGGGTTTTACACTTAAGTGTATTTCAAAGTTGGGGGGTCCCATTTTTTCTTACGGTATCAATAACAATTTCACTGATTTGGTTTTACACTTTTAGGGGTGGAATTAAAACCATTATTTGGACAGACACCCTTCAAACTTTTTTTATGTTACTTGCGTTGGCTTTATCAGTTTACCTAATCGGAAAAGATCTTGGTTTAAACTATGCCAGTATCTTTCCTTTTATCATCGAAAGTGATTATTCAAAAATATTTTTTTGGGAAGGCGACCAGCATTTCTTGCGGCGGTTTTTTACTGGTGCATTTATAGCAATAGTTATGACCGGTCTAGATCAAGATATGATGCAGAAAAATTTAAGTTGTAGAAATATTAAAGACGCTCAAAAAAATATGATGTACTTTAGTCTTAGCTTGGTAATTGTAAACTTATTGTTTTTATGTCTGGGTGCATTGCTTTATTCGATTGCGGGGAAATATGGAATAAGTTTTTCAAAACCAGATGATTTATTTCCAGCAGTAGTCTTAAGCGAGACATTAGGATATCCTTTAATACTGATTTTTATTTTGGGGTTAATTGCAGCTGCTTACTCAAGCGCTGATTCTGCGTTGACTTCATTAACAACTTCTTTTTGCGTGGATATTTTAGAAATTGATATTAAAGATTCGTCAAGTATCATAAGAAGAAAATATATTCATTTATTATTTTCAATTATCATTTTGGTTGTAATATTGACTTTAAACGCGATCAATGACCAGAGTATCATTAGTTCTATTTTTAGTGTTGCTGGTTACACTTATGGTCCACTCCTAGGTCTATATTTCTTTGGACTTTTTACTTCATATAACGTGAATGATAAGCTTGTACCATACATCGCAATTATTGCTCCAGTTTTAAGTTATATAATTCAAACTTATTATGCAGTTGGGTTTGAAATTCTTATAGTTAATGCTCTGATTGTTTGTCTTGGACTATTCGTTACAAAAGAAAATAAGTTACTATCCGCGATATAAGACAAATATCAATTATTGCTTTAATAAGCATTTTCATTAGCTTAGGTATAGTTACAGCTCAAACGGAAAAATTTGATTATACTTCAATTATTTCTGTTCCTGACCTATCATTTTTTGATGAAACATACACAGGTCTTGATATTCTGGAACAAATGGATTTCAAATTTTTGATTAATAAAAAAATTGGAATTTTTTGTAATCAAACTGCTGTAAATAGAAATGATGATCACATTTTAGATTTAATTGGTAAAAATCCAAATATTTTTGTTAAAGCAATATTTGAACCGGAGCATGGTATTTGGGGCATGGATGATAAAAGAGCAAAGTTAATCGGTAATCAAAGGGTTGACCCTGTGTCTGGGGCTAAAGTATTTAATTTACTTGAACGCAGTTTATATCCCCCTAATTGGATTTTAAAAGATCTAGATCTAATTGTAGTTGATATACAAGACACTGGAGCAAGATACACGACTTTCATTGCTTCAATTTCTAAGTTATTTGAATCTGCAAGCAAACATAAAATCCCAATAATTATTTTAGATAGGCCAAATCCTCTTGGTGGCGAAATAATTGAAGGTCCTATTCCTAGGCCAAATTATCAATCTTTTGAAGCTTATCACCTTTTACCAATTAGACATGGCATGACCATTGGTGAAATATTATTAATGGTAAATGAAATGGGGTGGGTAAAAGATTTAAATAGAGTAGAACTAAGTATTATTCCTATTGTCAATTGGGACAGAAGTAATTACTTAGATGATACTAAACTTCCTTGGAAAAAACCGGCTCCCTATATCTATGATATGAATTCTTTATTGATGTATGCAGGCATGGATTTATTAAGAGGTACAAATATAAATGTGGGTTTTGGAACAGAATCTCCTTACTTAGTTTTTGGAACTCCATGGTTAGCAGCAGCTTTTTTTAAAGAAAAACTAGATATGCTAAAATTACCTGGACTTAGTTTTGAAGAAATAGATTACCGCCCAACGGGATCAATTTTTAATAACAGGGTTCCAAAGTATAATGGTAAAGCTTGTAGCGGTATAAAAATTATTGTAAATAATAAGACTAAAGTAAAACCAGTGGAAACTGCTACATCAATTATAGCTTTAATAGAGCGGCTTCATCCTAGAGAATTTAGATGGGAG
This sequence comes from uncultured bacterium, assembly GCA_938092125.1. GTDB lineage: Bacteria > Fidelibacterota > Marinisomatia > Marinisomatales > UBA1611 > TMED80. Next base: position 1,135 of record CALKMQ010000081.1, on the reverse strand, counting down.
GCAAATGGTTATATCGATAAACTTTTTGGATCTAACCAATTGCGGGTTTTCATAGCCCAAAAAAAACCGTTATCTTATCTTTCTCCACAATATATGCATGATGAAATTGAGTTCAGTAAATTTAGAAATAAATTTCTTTTATATTGATATTGAAGCACTTTTATCTAATATTTATTACGTCTTTTTGTTTGGGGCAAGTCTTGCCTACCGTTCCAGCGAACATTTTTAGAGTCACGGTTCAAAATTATGATGTTTCTCAGGATTTAAGCTTACGTAATCAAAAATTTAGTATGCACGGAATTAGTCATGCATATTTTAATGATACAAAAAAAAATGCATTTGGGATTTATAATAGTTCAAGTGATTTATTTCATATTGGGTCTTATGAGTTAGCCCAGAATGTCACCACTGAGTCATTTTTAAAAATCTTTAATATTAATTATGAACAAGATTTACCAAATTTTGATGCAGGCTATTTTGATACATCCAGAACAGTCTTATCAAATGGTGTATTTTCTGAACATAGAAAGCAAAAAGAAGTTGGTAGTATAATTAAGTTAGATTATGGTATTTCAAATGAGATAATGTTGAGTGTTGAGGTTCCTAATATCAGCTCATTAAAAGAGACTTATAAGGTCTCATCAAATATTGATCGTATTTACGGCGCGGATCAAATCATTGACTATCACATAGGTGCAAAAACAAAGCTTGATTCTTTTTTTCAAACATCCTCATTTTTAATGTTACCGATTGGCACAAGAGACACATTGCAAAATATTTATAATGATTTATATACTATAAATGGAGAGCACAGCGTTGCATGGGCATTACATGCAAAAGATGATCCCTTTAGCCGTGGTTTTATAGATCCAAGATTCATGACACCAAATTTTAGTATTGGTGACACGGTAACTTTTGATAGTCTAGCTAAATATTATGATCAATCTATTCGTTCATCATCAGGTATAGGCGACGTAAAATTTGGAATAACGGCTCTTTTAAAAGGAGACCCTTCATGGATTGGGAAAAAGTCTGGAGTACTCTATGGGAGAGTATCTGTTTCTATCCCATTTGGGTTTACAATTGAGCCTTTTAGTGATGTGGGCAAAAAACAATTTTCGCAAATTAATATAGG
>CALKMQ010000080.1 GCA_938092125.1 uncultured bacterium | reverse complement strand
AGTTCCTATGAAAAAATTGATGAATCTGGTAAACATATAAAAAACATAATGATTTCAAATATAAATCTAACATACAATGAACTATTAAAAAGTAATCACATTGGTTGCTTGACTGCTATGATAGATTTAAAGATTATGAATTTTAAGAAAGTATATATGCCTAATATAAAATCAAGGCATGATCATGGTTTGTGGCTAGCTATTTTAAAAAGAGGTTTCAACGCTTCTGGTAATGTAAAAATCTTAGCTAAATACAGGCACCGATCAGGTTCGATTTCATTTGATAAAGTTAAGAGTGCTCAGTTTCAATGGAAACTATATAGACAAGTTGAAAAAATTAATATTATCGCGAGTATTTTTTATATGCTTTGTTGGGCTTGGTATGGGTTCTTAAAACAAGCTTAAGGTTATATTTTTACCAGTTAAAATCTAAACTCGTAATAAGCGTTGTTCCTGATTTTTTTAATTTTTCGGAGTTATTGCTAACGTATTCATCATTGTTAACTATAATTTTAGTTCTGAAACTTATGTTAATTGATAATAAGTATTGTAGATCGAACTCGAATTTATATGATTGAGTTTTATCTTTGAGTAGAAATTGAGTATCCCAATCATTATCTCTATTTCTTTCGTCATAATTATCAAAGATTCCAGATCCCGTACCAATGCCTTTTTGAACATGTTCAAAAGCACTATAAAAAATTATTTTTGATGATGGGAAATAAAAAGATTCTATTAAAAGCGTTTTGCTAGCAGGACCCTCGGAGGCTCCCAGCGATTGATGTCTGTGTGAATAAGAGAAATCGGGATGTGTATATGTCCAGGGTCTGGTCGCAGTATATTCAATTCTCAAATCTGGAAGACTTATATTTTTTGATGATAAAAATATTCCAAATTGATATGAAAATTTATTACCCCACCAATCTTTAAAAATATTTTTCCAAGAAAGCTCATCAAAAAGTATTGTATTATATAGGATGCAGCCAGGTACAAATCGATATGCTAAATCAGCTGCTATTAAAATGTTATCTAGATCGCCAAGATTATGTTCTTGAGCCCAAAGAAAAGATATTGGGTTCATATAGCCAAGCTCAGGCGACCTGTTCCCGTAAATGACTAGTTCAGAAATTGAAGCGTGAAGATTATTGTTTATCTCAAACTTAATCCGATGACCAGAAAGAAATTTCTCCTTTTTTATGTTTTCATTATGTATTTCATCTATTGTTTTATTTAAAAGACTGCCATGAAAATATTCAAAGTTAACTTTTCCTAAGTTTTTATAAAGTCTAAGGTGATTAAACGGTATCGCTTTTGCAGATAAGATTGGTGAATTTCCTGAAGACCATCCCCATGAGAAAGGACTGTTTGCAATTTCTACATTGGCTATGGGATTCTTAAGATACAAAGAAGTGTTATTTAAATACCAAAAAGTCATATCAATCTCTTGGAAATATTTTATCCATTCGTTTCTATAATTATTTAAAATTGATATTTGATCTCCATTATGGCGAAACATCGAGAATGTTGAACTAATGTATAATTGATTGTTAAAAACACCATTGAAAGAAATTTCATCAAGGTATTGAAAGTTTTGCTGATTTTTTTGACTCTGACTCAATAAAACTTCACGCATTCTAATCCACACTAATGCTGTGTCAGTTATTGATTGATAGAAATATTTATTTCTAATATCAATGCTAGATTTAAATATTTTACTATAAAAATTCGGAATGCTACTTTTTTGTTTTATTGAATCAAGTGATGCCTTTTTGTATGGTAGTCTAACATTTAGTAGGCTTTTGCTATAAATTTTTTTATCATTTCTTTTAAGTATTTGATCTGCATCTATAGAGCTTATCGAGTTATTTCCAAAATAATTTAAGGAAATTTCTCCTCTTGCTGATAATCTTTTCAATATGATACTGGAGGGATGATTTAGTTCTATTGGAATCTGTGAAAACACAAAAATTTTTAATTGAAAAATATAAAAAAATATTAGTTTTGAAAATTGTTTTTTCATAATCATTGCATTTACTATTGTGGAATGCTAATTTTGATTTCCAAATTTAAGGATTCCTATCGAAAAAAAACGCTATCAGTTTGTCAAAAAATAAATAAAGAAACTTTGTTTCTCATGACAAGCTTGGAGGCGTCACTCCAAAGTTGTTATTGGCGGTTAATATCTAGTTAATTAGTTATTACATCAATAATATGGAAATACTTAATCAATTATTAGTGCGTGTGCCCAAATGGATTGTGTCTTGGATATTAGTTATCTGTGATGCATTCGCTGGCTATTTTGTAATTGATCTATTACTATATCAATTCGAAATAAGTTATCCGGTAATTAAAATTTATTTGGTTTTACAGATTACTATGGGGCTACTGTTTTGGTCTGTTAACCTTTATAAAGGTGACGCACAAACCTCTAGATTTGTAGAAACTGAAAATCTGATAAAATTAACCTTTTTCATTATGGCTGCTGCAGTGTTCTTATTGGGAATTGATGTAGACTTAGGCCCTGTAAAATCACAATTTATTATTAGGTATTGGATATTATATTCATTTTCAACTACGGTTATACGCTGGATTATTCGATCAATTCAAAAATTGTTACTCAGGAAAGGGGTTGGCCAGCGTAATGTGATCATTATAGGTACAGGAGAAAACTCAAAATTTGTAACAGGAAAATTAATAGCGCATGGGCAAAAACTTTATAAAGTTATAGGTTCAATTAGAACTTTAGATGAAAAAAATAAAAATATTAACGCCTTAAAAAATTATTTAGGGGATGAAACTGAATTGAAATC
>CALKMQ010000079.1 GCA_938092125.1 uncultured bacterium | reverse complement strand
AAAAAAAAACCAATAGATTTAAAGGGACCAGAGCTTACTGAGGGAGAGCAAGGGTTGGATATATAATTCAGCAACATTTACTTTCAAAAAGCAATTATATTTTTTAATTTTGTTAAAACAAAAAATAGATAAACTGAAGATAAATTCATAATGCAACTTTTGTTTTCTAAAAATAATCATGTTAAAAAAACAGCTTTACTAAAAAATAAGATCCATCAACTGGAGGGTTTTTTTATTTCAATCAGGTTATGTGTTATCGATATTAAAAATTAATATAATCTCATCCTTATATGCTCTTCAATGAAAAAAATTTTCATTATAAACCTATTTTGTCTTTTGTCAATCGCAAATATTTATGCTCAAAGTCAGCTAAAAGGAACCGTTCTGGACGAGACTCAAATACCCATCCCCTATGCTGATATTCTTCTCAAAGACCCCTCCGGCAATTGGACCTCTGACAGAGCAACATCTAACGAATCTGGTGAATTTAAACTCATAACGGAAGAATCGGGCACTTATAAGATTTCAATTATTAGTGTTGGGTTTGAGCAATTTGATTCCAACATATTTAACATTAAAAGAAATCAAAATGTAGCACTGGGAAAATTTATTCTCGAAGATGCTTCATTTCAATTGCAGGATGTAGATGTGACTGCCAAGAAGATTCCCTATAAGAGAGAAATTGACAGAACTGTGATTGACCTAGAGGATGATGCAACTACCTCTGGATCGACCTTATTGGATATTTTAGAAAGAACTCCAGGGGTTTTTGTAGATCGGCAAAACCAATCCATTGCCATGCTTGGAAAATCGGGAGTACGGGTGATGATCAATGGTAAAATGAACTATATGCCCAGTGAAGCACTTCTAGAATTTTTAAATGGTATGAATGCCGAAAATGCAAAAGCCATTGAGCTAATTACCACACCTCCAGCCAAGTATGATGCCGAAGGCAATGCAGGTTATATTAATATTGAACTCAAAAAAAAGATGGGTGAAGGATACAATGCGAATTTAAATTCCTATGTTGGATATGGTGACCAAAAGACCAATAAAAACTTTGGTGTGAATTATAATTTAATGAAAAAAAAATCTACCCTTTTGGTTAATTATACCCTTTCACAGAACAATCTCCCATGGAATGGAAAGGTAAATAGACGTTTAGAAAATGGAGATCAACTTATTGAAAACCAAATTTTAGGATTTCGTCAAAATGATAGAGTTATTCAAAATGGAAGGGTTGCTTATGACTATAAGCTGAACAGTAATTTCAATTTAGGCGCTAATGTTTCTGGATACACAAATATCTATGATGGGGAAGAATACAAAACAGTTGGATTCCTCAACAGGGCTTCTGGTCCAGATATTTACGACCTTGATGAGAGCAATAATTGGAGGAATTTTCAAAGTGCCTTTTTTATAGAATTCAATCCAAACGAGAACAGTAAATTAAGTTTAAATGTTGATTTCTTGAATTTCACCAACAATCAGACCCCCCAATACGATATTGAGTTAAATGAAAATTCAAGTCCTGAAATTCTATTGATCAATTCTGATAAAAACACCCCATTTAACATTATGGCTTATGCTTTGGAATACGAAACCACTTTAGATAGTGAATTAAATTTTTCAACGGGGCTTAAATGGGTCGCCAATGACTTTAGGAATAGAAATGAAATCAAAAGAAATCAAATTATTGATCCCATTTTTTCCAATGATAGTAAGCTAGATGAAAATATTGCAGCAGCTTACATTCAGGTGAAACACAAAATAAACGATAAAATTGGTTTTCAAGTAGGTTTAAGGTATGAGCACACCAAAACATTTGTTCAAGGAGTTGAAGGCAAAGAGGTTTTTGTGAACAGGAAATATGGAAATTTTTTCCCTTCACTTTTTCTAAGCTACAAAATCAATGATTTCAATAACATCAACTTGGCAGCGAGTCAGCGAATTAATCGTCCTGCACTGAATAACCTAGCACCGTTTATATATTTTCTAGATATAGATCAAGTATTTCAAGGGAACGTTGCATTGCAACCCTCATTTACAGACAACTTACAGTTTGATTATCGATTCAAGGCATTCAATTTGAGCATTCAATACTCAAAGGTTAAGGAGGTGATTTCCAGATTTCAACCTTATATTGACCCTGAATCATCACTAATTACTTTGACTCCTAAGAATATTGATATGCAAAAAACGCTATCAGCTATTTTTAGTTATTCTTTTAATCCAATTTCGGTATGGAATCTGAGGTTGTTTACCACCTTGATTAACACTTATCTTCTAGATAAAAGAGAATTACAGGAGGACTATTCTGTCCGAAATAAGAGTATTCGTTTGAATCTCAACAATAATATTACCCTTGGCAACGGATACAGTTTCCAACTCTGGGGATATTTTAACTCTAAAGAAGTATCAGGAGTAAATATCTCGCTTCCCAATGGTGCTTTGAATATCGGGATTCAAAAAATATATAAAAACTTGACTTTTACATTGAATGGAACCAATGTTCTCGATTCTCAAAAATGGCGTTTTGAATCTAAAAATGACGAAATCGGGTACTTCCAAACCTTTAATGTAGATTTTGTGCCTCCCCAAATTAAATTATCTGTTTCAATGAGGCTTGGAGATCAGAATTTAGAGTTAAAAACCATTGAAAAAAGCGAAGCTTCAGAGAGACTTAACGTTAATTAAAATTACATTTCTAAACTTGCAGTCCTGAAGAGATAAGTTAAAAAATTTCTAACCTATCTGATTACCTGACGGTGGTGTGGGTTTTAGAAAACGGTTTTTCTTTGGAGGTTAGGGCTCTTGATATTATATATAACCCCAAGTCCACAAGGTTGGGACTAATCCAAAATCCATTGTAAATCACTATCATCATTGATCTAACAGGGCTTTTGGTGATGCCTTTAATGGGGGGTCTTTGTTTAGGGGTGTAGGAGTTTGGGGGTACAAAGTTTGTAAAGCGAAGCCCTCAAGGCACTGATTGGATGTTTATGCTATAAAAACCCTAAAAACTTTCCTTATTTTCTAAATTCCTGACGGATGGGGTGGGTTTTGTAGAATGGTTTTTTCATTGGAGCAGGTGGTTGAGATTTGATATGTAACCTATTCTCCATATCTTAGTGGTGTTATTAACCTTAAATCAAAAATTTTTACTTAATGAATGATCAAATTGGTCTTAAAAAAGGTTTTGAGGAACGATTAGACATCGTAGCAAAAAATATAATAAATAACGAAAAGTGTCCTATTCCAGGGTTTGTTGTCTTGGCTAGACGAGGAAAAAACACATATCATAAAGCTTTCGGTTTTTCTGATAAAGAGAAAAATATACCAATGAAACTTGATTCTCAATTTCGTTGCTTTTCCATGACTAAGGTTTTTGCTTCCACTATAGCATTAATTTTGAAAGAAGAGGGTTTGATTGATTTAGAATCTACAGTTGGAAGTTATATACCCTCTTTTGATAAAAATTTTGAAGTGATTATAAATTCAGCTGATTGTGAAAATGAGGTAATGGAAATACCCTACACCTCTTTTATGACAGGAAAAACAAAAAATCTAACATACTGTAAAAAAGCTGCAAAAAATAAAATGTTAGTTAAACACTGCTTAGCTGAATCAGCTGGAATTGGTTATGATATGTGGACAGACTTTGATTTAGCCTTTCAACAACCAATATTTGGTCATCAGTATGGAGTTGCGCAGGCTCTTAGGAGGAAAAATGGGATTGGATATTATACCTCAAACACAATTATTGGACAAAATGCTACACTTGAGGAGTATTGTAATGCAATTGCTGCTGCAGGTTTTTTGGTTGCTGAACCAGGTACATTTTCTTATGGTCTTGGAGCTCTAATCTTGGGAAGAATTATCGAGGTTGTTTTGGAGAAAGAAACTGGAAAATTTCTTCGTTTTTCAGAAATATGCAATGAAAAATTATTTAAACCTCTTAGAATGAATAGTGCTGAATTCTACTTAGATGACGGAGATCCTCGTATTTCAAAAGTACCTCAACTATATGGTGCAGTGATAAACGATGAAACGCAGGTATTAGAGGTAAAACCCTACAGTGAATGTCTACCAAAGTTAAATAGCTTTCCAAACACTGTAACTACAGACCAATATCAAGGTTTTAGAAAATGTGACAGCGGTGACACTGGATCATGTATGATTGTTAGTGATTATGCAAAATTTTATGAAATGTTACTTGATGATGGTTATTCAGAAGATGGTAAAAAAATATTAACGCCAAATTCAGTGAAAGAATTAACTCATGGAGAATTTTCAGATCTTGACCGTAATTCAAAATTAGCTCAAGCATTCGGTCTGACTGGGGAGACAGCATCATTTAACTATGGCTGGGCTATAGAGAAAAAAACAAGCACGACACCTCATTGTAATCAATGGTCAGGTTATGCTAATAATCATGGTAGATTATACATTGAGGATGATGCCTATATCTTAATTTTCCCACAATTTATGGCTTCAACACCTGCAGGCTTCCCAATTGGAGATCCAGTTATAAAGGAACCATTGGTCAAAGCATTTCTCTCAGAGTGGACATAATAAAATAAAACTTCACAGGCACTTCTATGCCAAATACAAGAGCATGGGTTT
>CALKMQ010000078.1 GCA_938092125.1 uncultured bacterium | reverse complement strand
AGAGCTTAGGGAGTAAGAAGTAGGATCTGTTTTTTTTCTGTTCATATACCCTTCAATAACCCCAATATTATTTTGCCACTTTCCCCAAGTAATAGCAAAATAAACTTTATTTATTGATCTATTTTTAAACTGATTAGAAAGGTTTATATGAGATTCATTATTTTTTGCAATTAATACTATGCCAGATGTGTCTGCATCTAATCTATGAACGATTCCTAACCTGTCTTTGCCATTAATATCTGATAAATTATTAAAATGATGAACTAACCCATTAGCTAACGTGCCAGTCTCATTTCCAACTCCAGGATGCATAACTAAACCATTAGGCTTGTTAATTGCAGCTATATTTTTATCTTCATATAATATCTCTAGATCCATTCTTTGAGGAACCAGTTCCTCATTTATTTTTACTTCTTCAAAAAAGACTTCAATTAAATCACCTTTCTGAATTAAATAACTTGGTTTACTAGATTTACCATTTACCACTATGAAGTCTTCTATAATATGGTTCTTGATTATATTTCTTGAGAACTGGTTAAGGTTCTTGGTTAGATATACATCCAATCTAAGATCATTAGGTTCCTGCACTAGAAAGGACTTTTTAATCAAATAGAAGCTTTTTTATTTATTTTTTCTTGAAAATAAATTGAATGGATAATAAAAAACACCATTCCTATCGATACGGATGTGTCTGCAATGTTAAAAATGTACCATTCCCAGTATGTTCCTAATTTAATGTGTAAAAAATCAACCACTTTACCAGCTAATAACCTATCTATCAAATTCCCGAAAGCACCAGCGATAATTAAGGATAGGCCCAGCTTTATTGTAATATGACTCATTCTCTCTAACCAAAAAAAATAAACTAAAACAAAGGTCATTAATATTGATAAAGTAGATAGCGTGACTTGACCGCCAGGCAGACTTAAACCAAATGCCATACCATCATTTGTTACATAAGTTAAATAAAAAAAGTTGTCAATTAATGGAATGGACTGGTATAAATCCATATGATTATGTACCAACCACTTTGTAGCCTGATCAATAATGAAAATGCTAATTATGAGCCCAATATAAAACAAATCAACTCTTTGGTAAGTTTAGCTTTTCACCTTCCTTGCAAGAAACACATTTTGTTGCGTTTGGAACTTCCATCATTCGTTCTTCAGGTATCTTTTCTCCACATACCGCACAAACACCAAAATCACCAGATTCTATCCTCTGAAGTGCAAGATTTAAAAAATTAATGTAATCAGTTTCTCTATTCATAAAATGGAACCCTTTTTCGCGCTCATATGAGTCCGTGCCTGCATCTGCCATGTGTACGCTGTACACAGAATCTTGAGAAAGACTAGCATTCCCTTTAGAATCAATATTTAAGTCATCCCTAAGGCCTTCCATAGTGCCACTAAGCTCGTCGATTCTCTTTTGAATCTCTTCTCTGAATCGTTCTAAATCTTTTTTATTGTATCTATTTTTTCCCATCTTTTAGTTTCCTTATATATCAACTATTTTAAGACCAATATTGATTACCTTTCCTCTTAATTCAAATTCAGAATTGAAATCATGATCTGTAATAGAATTATCTATTAAAGTCGTCAACGTCTCATTACAAAAATAATCATCAAATTTAATAAAAGCTTCTTGAAATTCACTATCCAATTTCCAAGAAATAATTATACGATCTTCTACAGAAAAACCAGCATCTTTTCTAATATTTTGAACTTGCCTAACTAAGTCCCTAACGATGCCTTCTTGGATTAATTCGTCATTTAATTCAAGTGTTAAACCAACTGTTATACCCTTTCCACTTACTGCAGAAAATCCATCAGCTGCAAGAGTTTCAATAATGATATCTTCTTTTTCTAATGTATATACGTCTTCATCTTTATTTATGATTATGGACCCAGTTTTTTCATATTCCTTAAAACGCTCGTCATTATCGCCATCGCTTAAAATAGCTCTGATATCTTTGAGTCCACTTTTATATTTTCTACCGAGAACAGGCAGATTTGGTTTAATATTGTATTTGACCAAAGATCCAGCGTTGGTAATTCTTTCAATAGATTTAACATTTAACTCATCAAGAATAATAATTTTGTAATCATGAATGAATTTAGAAGTCTCATTGTCCTCTATTGCATACAAGACCTTTAACAAAGGTTGTCTAATTTTTATTTTTGACTGATTTCTTGCAGATCTACCTAGCTCGACTACATGTTTTAATGAATCAACTTTATGAATAATATCATTATCAATTAAATCTATTTTAGGTTCTGGGTAGTCACAAAGATGAACACTCTCCGGAGCCTTTGAATCTAAATTCACCACCAGATTTTTATACATTTTTTCTGTGCAAAATGGTAATACCGGTGCCATACATTTAATACTGTTTACTAGGACATGATACAATGTAGCATATGCAGTAAATTTGTCCTGGTCATCTTCAGATTTCCAAAACCTCCTCCTATTTCTTCTTATGTACCAGTTAGATAACTCTTCTAAGAAAATATCAAAAGAACTCACCAGACTCGCTACATCATAATTGTCAAGAAAATTTCGACCGTCTCTTATAAAAATATGCAATTTTGACAATACCCATTTATCAAGTATTGTTAAACTTTCATGTTTTATTTTTCCATGTTTTTTTAAATCAAATCCATCTACTGATGCGTAAGTAGAAAAAAATGAATAAACATTCCAAAAAGTGATTAACTTTTTCCTAATATCATCTGCCGGCCCGTAACCAAAAAATAGATTGCTTTCTAAATTTTGTCCGGCATACATCCATCGCATGACATCGACACCCATTTTCTCAGCAGCATCGTCAAACCATATTGCATTGCCCCAACTTTTGTGCATCTCTCTACCATTCTCATCTTTAACTAAAGCATGCCCAAGTAGCGTCTTAAAAGGAGCACTGCCTTCAAGCCAGCTAGACATAGCTAGTAATGAATAAAACCAATTTCTGAACTGACCCGGAAAACATTCTGTAACAAAATCTGCGGGATACCATTTATCCCATTTATCTCTATCTGATAGGTAATCTAAAGTTGAGAAAGGAACAATTCCAGCATCAAGCCAGGGATTTCCAACATCTAGAATTCTTTTACCTATAAGACCTGATTCTGGATGTTTAATTTGAATTTCATCAATCCAAGGCCTGTGAGGACTGTTCCCCTCAAATGATTCAAGTCCTGATACAGCAAGCTCTTTTAATTCTTCTTCAGAACCAACTACATAAAAAGAATCATCTTCAAAAACCCAAATAGGCAAGGCTAAA
>CALKMQ010000077.1 GCA_938092125.1 uncultured bacterium | reverse complement strand
AATGTATATACCTGGCTCAATTGTCATGACATTGTTTTCCTTAAGTACCTCTTTACTTGTCGGAGAAAAGCGAGGAGAAGTATGTATTTCTAATCCTAAACCATGACCAGTTCCATGAGTATAATATTCTCCATATCCCATTTCATGTATGTAATCTCTGGTTGCTGCGTCAACCTCTTGGCAAGGAACACCTGCTTTTGCAATATCACACCCCCTCTTCTGAGCTTCTTTCACAATAGAATAAACTTCACGATGCTTATCTGTCGCCTCTCCAACTACAGGAGTACGAGTCATATCTGCGTGATATCCTGCGTATTTTGCAGCCGCATCGATTACAACGAAGTCGCCTTTTTTAAATTCTCGATCTGTTGGAATCGCATGCGGCAATGCCCCATTTGGGCCAGTAGCGACAATGGGAGAATAAGCTTCACCATCACCGTACTCCCTATATTTTGACACCAAAGTATTTGCAACCTGTTTTTCAGTAAAACCTGGACGAAGCATTGGAAGAATTTCTTCATATACTTTATCAGTAATTTCAACCGCTACTCTAAAAGCATCTATTTCAGTCTTGTCTTTTACAGAAGCAAGCTCTTCAACAATCATTTGAGTACTAACCCAGTCAACTCCATTAAACATCTTTTTCATAGAATCATATAGGGTAAAGTTTACATGATCTGCTTCAAAGGCAATTTTCAAATTTGAATCTAATAACTTATTTTTTTTGATGATTGAAAAGTGTGAGTCCATATCAATATAACGGTCAAAACCTTTCACCTGCTCTTTTGATTGCTCTATGTATCTACCATCTGTAATAAAATATTGCCCTTTATCTGTTACTAAGCAAGTTCCCGCCGATCCAGTAAATCCACATATATATCTAATATTTGTAAGATTCGTTATCAACAGTCCATCTAGGCTGTGTTCTGATAATACGCTTCTTAATTGTTCTTGTCTTTTGTAGTATATTTTTTCAGTCATGATTTTTTATTCTCTTTTTCAGATGTTTTAATTAATTCTTTTACGGAGTTTCTTTCTAGCCGAATCATATCAGGGTCTTCTCCCTTTTGTTCTAGAAGATCTAAGACTTCAAGTGCCTGGTAAAACAAGGCCTGGTTTTTTAATACATTTACTAGTGTAAAAGTTGCCAGTCTGACACTAACATTTAAAGAATCAGCTGATTCTTCTACCTTCTTTTTTGCTATCGACGTGTTTGTTTTCTTTGTCTTCTTTTTTGCTTGAGGCTTAGCTATAATATCTTCTTTTTTAGATGATTCTACTTTTTCAATGAATTCTTTTGCCGTTTTATTTGAGGGGTCTAGCAAGAAAACTTTTTTCCAAGAAGTGAGCAAACGAGAAGGAGACCTTCCTAGTACAGTTTGGATTTCACAATACATAATGGTCGCATCTATATGGTCTGGACTATATTTGATGACGTGCTTCAATTCTTTTTCAGCGTCTTTTAAATTCCCTTCAGCTTTTTCAATCTTAGCGAGCACAAACCTGCCTGCGGAGTCGTTTTCATGATAACCAAGGCCAATATTGCAAACTTTTCTAGCTCTTCTGAAATCTTCTTGATTTAAATAGATATCAGCTAAAACAGGGAATAATATTGTATCAAAATGATCAGCAAAATATAATTCAAGTTCTATCTGGTTTTTTAGATCCATTTTATCGCCTATTTTTTTCTACCCAATTTGTTATAAACTCAATCGTATCTTTTACTGGAGTACCTGGTCCATACAATTTACCCACTCCGGAACTTTCAAGAGACTCAATATCTTTTTTAGGTATTATTCCACCCCCGATTAATAAAACATTATCCAGATGCTTCATTTCCATTAATTCTATAATCCGAGGAAATATTGTGTTATGTGCATTATTAAGACTCGATAATGCTATAACATCTGCATCTTCTTGAAGTGCTGCAGAAACTATCATTTCTGGGGTCTGTCTTAACCCCAAATAAATAACTTCCATACCTGCGTCTCTATATGCAGCCGCTAACACTTTGATACCTCTATCATGACCATCTAAGCCAGGTTTTGCCATCACAATTCTTATTTTTCTTTTCATATTTCTAATAAATTAGTTATCCTCTATATAAGTTCATAATTATTAGTAATTAAAAATTTATAATTTATTTGAATTAATAATAAACGTTGCTGGGCCATTATTATTTAATTCAACATTCATTGTCTCTCCAAAAACGCCTTCCAATGTTTTGACTCCTTTATAACGAAATTCATTTGTTAATTTTTTATATAAACCAAAACTTATATCGGGCGATTCTGCATTTGCAAAACTAGGGCGTCGCCCATTTTTAACATTTGCGCAAAGTGTAAACTAACTAACAGCTAATATAGAAACAGCTATATCTAAAACTGATAAATTCATTTTACCTTCATCATCTTCAAAAACCCTAAAGTTTATTATCTTATTGGCCACCTTAAAAATATCTTTTTGATCATCACCTTTTTCTATTCCTATCAGCATTAATAATCCAGATTGAATCTCTGAAAAAGCCTTTTTATTTATCAATACTTTTGCACTTAAGCATCTTTGTGCTACAATAATCATTCTACCCGAATATTTTCTTTTCCGTATTTATCACGTAACTGTCTAATAAAATTTTTATCTGTAGACACTTTAATATTATGAGCTAAAACAGTTACTGGTTTACTAATAGCAGGATTCGGATTCGACAAATGAAAAAGTAAATTACATTCTCCTGGAAACCTCTTAGAAAACTCATAAAGGTCTTCAACATCTTCTGGCGAAATATTTTGAGATTTAAGATTTATTACCAATTTTCTAGAAAAATATTCTCTAGCGTTTTCAACGGGGACTATTGTGTCTGCCATTACTTTTAAATCAGAAAAGTTAGTATCATCTGCCATTTTCCCATTAATAAAGATAACTGCATCTTCTTCAATTAAGTTTTCATATTTTTCAAAACAATCTGAAAATGCAATTACCTCTACATTCCCACCAAAACAATCCATTTCAAAAAATGCCATGGCACGATTTCGTCTATCATATTTTTTTGTTATTTTTGTTACCATACCACCTACAGTAACAACTTCATTTTTTTTGAGTGTGAGACTATCTGAAAAGTCTACAGATGTAAATTCTTCAACATCATCAGCATGTTCTAATAAAGGATGTCCCGATACATACATCCCCAATACTTCTTTTTCATAAGTTAGTGATTTTTTTTCGCTCCAAGCCTCAATATCTTTTAATTCAGGAACTTTAATGAGCGAGCTTTGATTGTCTTCAGCAGAAAAAAGGTCTACTTGGTTTTTATTTCCTGAATTTTGAAGCTGCTGACCATATTTAATTGCAGTATCTACTGCATCAAAATTCTGTGCTCTAGTTCCAGATAATGAGTCCATTGCCCCAGATTTAATCAGACTTTCTAATACTCTCTTATTAACTTTTTGTTGATCAATCCTCGAACAAAAATCAAATATAGATTTAAAAGGTCCATCTTCCTCTCGATTTTCAATGATACTTTGTAGTGCTTTTTCACCAACATTTTTAATTGCATTGAGTCCATATGAGATAGTATTCTCATCAACTGGGAAAAATTGGGTGTAAGATACATTAACATCCGGAGATTTAACTTCAATCTTTAACTTTTTACATTCATTAATTAACGTAACAATCCTATCTATAGTAGACATTTCACTGGTTAGATTAGCAGACATAAACTCGGGAGCATGATATGTTTTTAACCATGCCGTTTGATAAGCTATGTACGCATAAGCTGTTGAATGACTTTTATTGAAACCATATTGCGCAAATTTTTCTATTAAAGCATATATCTCTTCAGCTTTCTTTTTAGAAATTTCATTTTTCTGAGCCCCCGATACAAACTTTAATGAAAGTTCATCCATTAATTTTTTATCTTTTTTACCCATCGCACGTCTCATAATATCTGCTTCAGATAATGAAAACCCAGCAATGTCGTGCGCTATCTGCATAACCTGTTCTTGATAAACAATGATACCATAAGTTTCTTCTAATATTGGGACTAAAGAAGGGTGAGTGTACTCTATTTTTTTATTACCCTGCTTCCTTGATATGAAGTTATCAATGTTATTCATTGGCCCAGGCCTGTAAAGAGCATTCATCGCAATCAAATCACCAATTACTGTGGGTTTCAGCTTTTTTAAAAATTCACGCATGCCTGATGATTCAAATTGAAAAACACCAATCGTTAATCCATTTGCAAATAATTTATAAACTTCGGGCTCTTCCATAGAAACTTTTTCAATTTCAATTCGATCACCTTTTAACTCAATCAAATCAAGCGCTTTATTAATTACAGTTAAATTTCGGAGCCCTAAAAAATCTAATTTGAGGAGACCTAAATCTTCTAATCCTTTCATATCATATTGCGTTGTAACATCACCAGAGGAAGACTTATAAAGTGGTACATAATTTGTCAAATCACCTGGTGCAATTACAACCCCAGCAGCATGAATTGAAGCATGTCTGTTCATTCCTTCAAGAATCAGCGAGTGTTCAATTAATTCCTTAAACTCATTTTCAGACATTTTTCTAAATTCAGGACTTTTTTTAATTGCACTTTCTAATGTTATATTTAATTCATCAGGAATTGCTTTAGCTAAACGGTCAACTTCACTGAAAGTGTACCCCATTACTCTTCCGACATCTCTAATTACTTGTTTTGCTTTCATTGAACCAAAGGTAATTATTTGAGATACTGATCTTTCACCATATTGATTTTTAATATAATCAATAACCTCCCCTCTCCTTTCAATGCAAAAATCAATGTCAATATCAGGCATACTAATTCTGTCAGGATTAAGAAATCGCTCAAATAATAAATTGTGCTTTATTGG
>CALKMQ010000076.1 GCA_938092125.1 uncultured bacterium | reverse complement strand
AAACCATATGTTGACATAGTACTAGGGCCAGATTCATATAGAAGGTTGCCTGAAATACTTAGTCGTCACGAATTTGATCATAAAAGTGCTGTTGATACGGTTTTATCAAAGCATGAGGTTTATGATGACTTATTTCCAAGTCGAAAAGATGGAGTCAATGCCTGGGTAACCATCATGAGAGGTTGTGATAAATTTTGCACCTTTTGTATTGTTCCTTTTACTAGAGGTCGAGAGCGTAGTCGAAGCATTGAAGGAATTGTAGATGAGGCGAAAAATGCCGTGAGTCAAGGATATAGTGAGATTACTTTGCTTGGTCAAAATGTAAATTCATATAATCATGAAAACTCTAAGTTTCCTGAATTATTAGATGCGGTTGCACGCGTTGAAGGTATTCAAAGAATAAGATATACTAGTCCTCATCCTCAAGATATAAATCAGGAATTATTAGATGTAATGCTTAAACACGATAATATTTGCAATTACATTCACTTACCTCTTCAGTCAGGTTCAAATAAAGTTCTTAAAAGAATGAACCGGACATACACAAGAGAGCATTTTATAAAACTTTCAAAAAAAATAAGAAGTACTCTGCCTAGAGTTGGAATAAGCACAGATATAATTGTGGGGTTTCCAGGTGAAACAGAACAAGACTTTAAAGATACCATTAATCTTATGAATGAAGTTTGTTTTGATTCAGCTTTCACTTTTAAATATTCTCCAAGAAAAGGCACAAAAGCAACAGAGTATGATGACCATCTTGATGAAAAAATAAAACAAGAAAGATTAGCTCAGGTTGCTGAATTGCAAAAATCACACACAGCTCTAAGAAACGAAAAATTTGTAGGAAATATTGAAAACATATTAATAGAGAAAACAAGTAAACGAAACAAAAACAAATGGGTAGGGAGAACAGACTCTAATAAATGGGTAGTTTTTGACAAGTTAGACTATAAGGTAAATGATATTGTTCCTGTTTTGATTACTAAGTCTAAGGGCATAACTTTGTACGGAGAAATATCAAAAAAAGTGAAGGCTGCTTGATGCATTTAATTAAAATTTTTTTATTAGTGATTTTCAATCTAATTATTATTGTCTTCATGACTCAGAATTCAAATGAAAAAGTAGACATTTTTTTCTTCAATTATAGTCTAAGTGATGCTTTCTTAAATGTTGTTCTCTTATTTAATTTGCTATTTGGTGTTGCTGCTGGATTTTTATCAGCAGTTTTTATAATAATATCCAATAAGTCGCAAATTAAAAGCTTACAAAATAAAAATAGGATTTTGACTGACGAACTTAATGACTTAAGGAATGTTGCTATCGACGAAGGTATATATGATAATGTTGAGGGTGAGGATTATTAATATTGCATCTTTCTTACATTATTTTCACATCCATTTTAGTCTTAGTTGCTTTATGGTTAGCTTATTTCTACTTAAAACCCTCAAAAAGTAAACATACAAATAATATTTATACAGATGCTTTAAATGCTATGCTATTAGCTGATAAGCATAAGGCAATATCTCTTCTAAGTGCTGTTGTCAAGAACAACTCTAATCATATTGATGCATATCTTCAATTAGGTAATCTTCTTAGAGATGAAGAGCCAGATAGGGCTACAAAAATTCATCAAATGTTAACAGTCCGACCTAATTTGAGAAAAGAAACAAGAATTGAAATTTTAAAATCATTGGCATTAGATTATGAAAAAACAGGTGAATTGTCAAAAGCTAAGAATGAATCAGAAAAAGTTTTAAAAATTGATAAATCAAACCTTTGGGCAACATCATTCTTGCTTTCTATTGCTGAAAAAACAGAAGACTGGGACTATGCTGAAAAAATTGCAAAAGAATTGCAAAAATCAAAATCATTTCGAGGTCGTATTAATTTATCTAAGTATACTTTGGAAAAAGGTATCAAACATTTAAATAATAATGAAATTGTAGAAGCCGATAGCCTTTTTAGAAAAGCTATTAGTGATTCTCCAGAATTTGGATTGCCCTACAAGTATTTAGGAAATATCATGCACTCAAAAAGAGATTTAATAAAAGCTGTAGAGTATTGGGAAAAGTATATGGAACTAGAACCAAGTAATTCTTCTAGTGTGTTTGATAGTATAGAAACTGCATTATTTGATTTAGGTCGTTATAGTGAAGTTGAGAAGTTTTATAGAAAAGTTCTTGATAAAAACCCTGACGACGTAAATGCTGGACAAAGGCTCGCAAATGTGCTTAATGAAAAAGGTGAAAATAAAGCTGCAATTGCACTTATTGAGCAATTTGTTGAAAAAGATAATCCTTCAATATCGGTACTACTTATGAAGCTAAAATTATCTTTGCTTACAAAAACACCTTCAGAGCTTAGTCATTATGTTGATGAGATTCTCGAAAAGATCAAAAAACACGATGCTTAAGGTTATTGTGTTTTTTGTGTTTTCAATATTTCTGTTTTCTCAGAATGTAGATTTGTATATATCTTTAATTAATGAGGGAAAGTCTAAGGGTGTGCTTGAAAGTCTCCCTGAATTAATATCTAAATATCCAAAAGATCCTGGCGTCTTGTATTTAAATGCTTTACTAAATAGAGATGGTGAATCTGCTATAGATCAATATAGATATATTATAAAAAATTATTCTGAATCTAAATATGCTCCAAACGCAGCAATGAAGTTGGGTGAATATTTTTATGCAAAAGGTTTATATACTCAATCAGCAAATCTTTTAAAAAATATTCCTGTTAAATATCCTAGATTTAGTGAAATGCAGAGATTAACGGATTTAATGATTAATAGTTTTAATGCAATTGGCGAAGCAGATTCCGCAAAATATTATGGATTAATTATAAAAAGTATGTTTCCAGCAATTGATGCCGATTTAAATGAAGATAATCGTAAACTTTCCCAAGTTTTTAATTTTAAAAAGAAAAAATTAAATAAAGGTCCATACGTCGTGCAAGTAGGTGCTTTCAGTAGTAAAGAAAATGCAAAAAGGTTAAAGCTTCAGGTAAGCCAACTAGGGCACGATGTATCAATTAATAAAGTGGACTCAAATGGAAAAACATTTTTTGCCGTAAGGGTTAATAGCTTTAAATCAAAAATAAAAGCTGAAAATATTGGAAAAGATATTAAATCAAAACTGGGGGTTAGCTACAGAGTTTTGTACAGACCTTCATAAAGTGAGTTTTTAAATTAAACATGTTCAAAAATAAATATGAATAAAGAAGATAAAAATAAAATATTAGTTACTGGTTGTGCTGGATTTATAGGCATGCATTTATGTGAAAAATTATTTGAATTAGGCCATGATGTTATTGGCATTGATAATCTTAATGATTACTATGACGTGAATTTGAAAATTAAAAGGTTGTCAATTCTCCAAGATAACTCATCTTTTACTTTTATTAAAGCCGATATTTCAAACAAGAATGATCTTGAAGGTGCTTTTAAAAATCATAAGCCTAATAAGGTAGTAAATTTAGCAGCGCAAGCTGGGGTAAGGTATAGCTTAATTAATCCACATTCTTATATGGAGTCTAATATCGTTGGTTTTATGAATATCTTAGAATGCTGTCGGCATTAC
>CALKMQ010000075.1 GCA_938092125.1 uncultured bacterium | reverse complement strand
CTACCATTTTGATTTGATATCATCGAATAATGACCTGTCGCAATTTGATCCGCACCAAATTCCTTTGCATAATCTAAAAAAGCTTTAAACTTTATTTCTTTGTTACACAATATATCAGGATTGGGAGTACGTCCAATCTTACACTCATCTAAAAATATTTTAAATACTTTCTCCCAATACTCTTCAATTAAATCAATTGACCTTAGAGGAATATTTAGTTTGTCACATACTTGTAAAGCATCTTTATAATCTTCAACTGCTGTACAAAATTCTTTATCATCCTCATCCCAGTTTTTCATAAATACAGCCTCAACATTATAACCTTGCTCTACTAAAATTGATGCAGCGATAGCACTATCAACTCCTCCGCTCATTCCTATTACAATATTTTTCAATTTAAAATATCATTTAGAGTTTTTATGAATTGGTCTACTTCTTCAATTGTATTATCTTTTCCAAAACTTATTCGCAATGTTGATAGATTTATTTCATCCTCAAGTCCTATTGCTTTAAGTACCTTTGAAGGTTTTATGATACCTGCATTACAAGCAGAACCATTTGAAACAGCAAAGTTTAATCTATCAAGTTTTGCCATTAAAATATCGGATTTATATCCTGGAAAGGATATACTAAGTAATCCAGGTAAATTATTTTTTGCATTGTGTTTAGCGAGAGGAAATGATTGCCTTATATTTGATAAAAAATGTTTTTCTAATAAGTTTAGTTTGGCTATGCACTTTTCTTGATTTTTTACCGCTAGTTCAGCGGCTAAGCCCATGCCAACAATGCCAGCGATGTTCTCAGTACCGCCTCTTAATCCGTTTTCTTGATTTCCCCCAACAATGAAAGAAGAAAATTTATCTCGATTTTTTACAAATAAAGCACCGACACCCTTTGGACCATAAAACTTATGTGCTGATAAACTCATATAATCTATGCCAAGCTCGTAAACATCTACACTCATCTTCCCAATTGACTGTACGGCATCTGTATGAAAAGGAACGTTAGGTTTATTAATTTGTTTAATGATTTTTCGAATTGGCTGTAGAGATCCAATTTCATTATTTGCAAGCATAATACTAATCAATCCAGTATCGTCTCTAATTGAATCTAGTAATATTGATGTATTTATAACTCCCTGCTTATCGACCGGAACCAATGTCGATTCGACACCGAACACTTTAAGTCTTTCTAAAACCTTGCTGATAGCTGGATGTTCAATAGCTGAAATAATGATGTGTTTATTTTTTTGATTAATTAAAGACCATAAAACTTGATTGTTCGCTTCTGTTCCACCGCTACAAAAATATATTTGACTGCTTTTTGCTCCAACAGCTTCAGCAATTTGAAAACGCGCATGCTCTATAAGAGACTTTGCTTTTCGACCAGATTCATAAACACTGGAGGGGTTTGCAAAATGATCTTGATTTATTTCATACATTCTCTTTGAGACTTCTGAATGTATGGGTGTTGTTGAACTGTGATCGAAATAGATCATTTCTAAATAAGAAGAAAGCCTTTTAGTTATTGCCTATTGAAGCGTATTTAATTGTATTTTTAAGATTGGTATAGAACGGAGTTTTTCGTTCTTCTAGTCGATCCATAATTAATTTTTTATCGTAATCAAACCTAACTACATCCCACATTGTATCATTCCCTATTTCAAGAAAAGCAACAGATCCTCTGGTGTCTTCATCAAATGGAAGTCCCGTTGCTCCTTGGCAATAAATAGTCATGTCATCTACAATATCATGTCTGGGTATATGAATATGACCATGGACGAAAATAAATTTCTCAATATCTGTATTGGAGCTATTAACATTCCTCTTCCAGTTAAGTGCTTCATCAATTGATGGCGGGTGATCATCTCTCTGGTACCATGCATGGGTAAACTCGATTAATGTCGAACCAATAATTTCCCTATGGGAAACTAACATTTTTTTAATGAACTCAATCCCTCTATCTCCAAGTTTTTCAGCAGTCCACTTTTCATTTTCAACAATGGCTTTACATATTGGATCATATGGGTTCATGCCTTCAAGCGTAGGAAGTTCCTCTTCCCATAGTTTTTCAATTATATAACGGTCATGATTGCCACGAATGAAAATACAATTTTTCAGTGATTCAAGTTTTTCTAGTGTTTTTTCTGGTTCTGGTCCAAGAGAAAAGCAATCACCCAGGCATATAATTTGATCAATGTTATCTCTGCTGTCAATAATGCTCAAAGCATTATCAAGAGCGGAAATATTTGAATGAATATCCGTGATGATTGCAAATGTTTTATTAGACATAGATTGAAAAAGTTATTTTAGAAGTAGACATCGTTACAAGTTATATTTTTAGTTAAATTTTAATTCTTTTTTAAAGTATTAACTTAAATAATATAAAACAAAACAGTTAAAGTGAAAAAGTATAATGAATGAAACAAATGAAGTTCTTATTTTGGGCTCAATTGCTCTTGATACAATTGAGACCAAATTTGGTAAAAAAGAAAACCTTTTGGGTGGCTCAGCAACGTATGCTACCATTGGAGCGGGGTTCTACGGAAGTCCTATTCCTATTGGTATTGTAGGAGATGATTTTCCTAAGAAAGGCGATGAGATATTTAATAATTTTTCTTCAAATCTTGAAAATATTGAAAAAAAACATGGAAGAACATTTAGTTGGGGTGGTAAATATCATAATAACGGAGATGATAGAGACACTCTTTTTACCGATTTAGGTGTTTTCGAGAGCTTTGATCCAGTAGTGCATTCTAAAAACATAAATGCTTCCTGGGTGTTTTTAGCAAATATTCACCCGTCTTTACAGCTAAGTGTCCTTAATCAGTGCAAAAATAATCCTACAGTTATAACAGATACAATGAACTTGTGGATCGATACAACGTTAGAAGAATTAAAAAAAATAATTAAGATGACAGATATTTTGCTTATAAATGAAAGTGAGCTTTCTATGCTCACAAAAAGTGAAAACATATTAGATTCTTCAAAACAGGTTCTTTCAATGGGCCCAAGGAAGATTGTTGTTAAGCTTGGAAGTAAAGGAGCTAGGTGTATATCTAAAAATGAAGATATATCCGTGGGGGTTTATCCAGTAAAAGATGTAGTAGACCCTACTGGAGCGGGAGATGTATTTGGCGGTGGTTTTATTTCTGGACTCATTGATAAGCTTTCAACTTCCGAGTCAATGCTTAGAGGTTCTGCGCTTGCTTCTTTTTGTATTGAAGAATTTGGTGTTGACAAGCTAATTAATATTGATAAAAGCGATATAGAAAAAAGGATTGAGTCAATTAAGTAATTATTTATTGATTTACTTTTTCATATGGTATAAACCAATTAATTTTTAGGATAATTATAAAAAAAGAGGCGATTTATTATGTTCACTTTGTTCAGAACAAACTTAAAACTTACATTTTTAACTACGACGGGGTTATTTTTATTTGCTTGTTCCAGTCAAGAATACACCACCGCAAAATTAGCCATACAACAATCCGAATGGTCTAAAGCAGATGAATGGCTTCCAAAAGCCATGGCTGTAGAACCTGATAATCCGGAAATACCCATTGTTTATGCTATTGAGGTTCATGCGAGAAATAAAGATTGGAAAAAAATGTATGATATGTTTCAGAAAGCTATTTTGATTGACCCTAGTAAAAAAGTTGAAATTAGAACTGTTTTTCTTCCCGTTTCTGAGCAAGTGAATAACTACACCCAATTTTATTGGGCAGAGCAATTCAATAAAGGCGTTGAAAAATTTAAAGAAATACAATCTGATCCAGATAATAAAAGTAAGTACTTAAACGAAGCAATTACATATTTTACTAATGCATCTATTGTTAACCCTAAAGACCCGCAAACATACACAACTCTTTCAAAATGTTATTTAGATTTAGATGATAAGGAAAAAGCGATTGGTTTTATAAAAACTGCAGTAGAAAAAGATCCAGAAAGTTTTAGCTCGAACTTTACAGCTGGTCAAATTCTTTTGAGATGCGGTTTAGGAAGTAAGGAAGTTATTCCGTATTACAAAAAGGCAGTTCAGATAGAGCCCTCAAATAGTAATGCATTAAGAGAATTAGCATCTATGTATTATGACATAGGCCAAAAAGAACAATCTATTAAAGTTTTTAAGGATGCTCTTAAAAATGAACAAGATAAAATTATTAAAGCTGACTTATTTTTTAATTTAGGAGTTATACACAACCAAATGGAAAATTATGAAGAAGCTGAGAAAGCTTTTGATGAAGCTTATTATTTAAACGAAGATGATTTTGAGGCTGCTTTAGGTCTGGCCAGTTCATATGAAGGGTTGGGCGATAAATATTTTAATGGTACTGATGGTTTTACAAAAGATTTTGAATTAGCTGTTCGTTGGTATAGGAAAGCAGAAAAAAAAATAAAAGATGTAAAGAGTATAGACTTTGAAAATGAATCTGAATATCAAAGACAATTAGAATTGATTAGATACAAACGGGACATAGCCGAACAAAACTGATAAATAGAATTATCCTAGTCGCTGTCTTTTATTAAAATATTCTCTTAAACCTTTATCAAGACTATCGTCAGTATATAATGGAACATAATCTATTTTATTAAGTCGGCAATTTCTTCTGTAATACTTTTGTACGTCTAATATTAAGTTTTTATAATCATTTTTTATATGCCATGGATCTGTTGTTATTTCTTCACCAGATTCCATATCAACGAATTTCGTCCTGTTATCAAATTCAAACTCTAATTCATTTCGATCAAGTATATGAAACAAGATAACTTCTTGTTTCCTATGTCGAAAATGTTTTAGCCCTTTTAAGACGTTTCTAGGTTCATCTAAAAGGTCAGAAATAATAATAACTAGACCACGCTTATTGATTCTTTCAGCCATTTGATTCAACACAGACTCAATTTTTGTGTCATT
>CALKMQ010000074.1 GCA_938092125.1 uncultured bacterium | reverse complement strand
ATCAAGTTTGGTCACAAGGATTATCAATTGGGCTACCAGTTTTTCAAGGTGGTAGCGTCAGGGCAAATAAACTTATTGCTCAGGAAAATTTAGAAATTGCGAAGCAGGATTTAATCAAAGTCATTTTGAACGCATATTCGGAAGTTGAACAAACGCTTTTTGCTGAAAACTCAAATGATATTTTGCTTGACTCCTATATGGATGCAGCAGAACAGGCTGAGGCGGCTTATAAATTATCCAGAGAAAGATATGATTCTGGCTTGGTTAGCCTGATCGCGGTTATGGACAGTCAACAGCGGTGGTTTTTAGCAAGATCGCAAGTATTAATCGCTAAAAAAAGTAAAATAGATACGCGTCTCAATTTGCTACTAGCGTTCGGGGGTAATTTTTAACATGAAGCGAGAAAAAAATGAAAATTAATTTTAAAAAATTTAGTCCACTCATTATAATAATTGCGAGTATTGTTTTGGTTAATCTTATGGTAAAACTGAAGCCTGAAGCTGAGTTTCAAAAACCAAAAATCATTCCGCAAGTTGTAGAAACTTTGGCGGCTTATCCAACTGAAGTGCAAGCTAAAATTAATTCACAAGGTACAATTAGGCCGCAACATGAGATCTTTGTAACATCTGAAGTGAGCGGAAAAGTAGAATGGGTTTCTTCAAATTTCCTGGATGGTGCGGGATTTAATTTGGGTGATACTCTAATGAAAATTGAAAAAAGAGATTATGAGCTTGCTTTAATATCAACAGAATCTAATTTATTTCAAGCAAGGCTTGCTCTGCAGAGAGAAGATGCTGAGTCTAAGCTTGCCAATATAGAATGGAAGAGAGTAGGTAAAGGCGATGCTTCGAGTTTGACGTTGAGAGAGCCTCAGCTTGCACAGGCTAGAGCAGTTTTAGCTGCAGCAGAGGCAGCGTATGAGCAGGCAAAACGAAATTTAAAAAGAACTTATATTGTTGCTCCTTTTGACGGGAGAGTTAGAAAAAAAATGGTTGATATTGGAGCGAATCTGATTCCAGGCTCTCGAATAGCAGATATTTATAATACAATGAACTATGAAGTAAGGTTACCGATTGCAGATAAAGACATCCCTTTTCTTGGTGTTCCATTAGATGGTACGACTATCAATAAGAATAATAGACCTAGCGTCAGACTTACAACTAGTTATGGTGGTGACACATTTCAAGCTAATGGTTTCATTGTAAGGTCAGAATCTCAAATTGACCCAAAGACAAGGATGATTTCAGTTATTGCTACAATCCCAGTTAAAAATGAAAACCAAAAATTAAAAGTTGGTATGTTTGTTAATGCTGAAATTGATGGTCTCAAATATAATAATATTACCATAGTCCCTAGAAGTTCGGTCAAAAATGACATGATTTGGGTTGTAGAGAAATTTGTCCTCCGTAAAAAATCAGTTGAAGTTATTAGATTAGAAAACGATTTTGCTTTTATAGCAGATGGTTTGGAAAAAAATGATCGAATACTTATTACTCGATTAGACTCGTATGTCGATGGCATGCCCGTAAGAGAAAACTAGATTTATGAAAAACATAATTCGTTGGTTTATTCTAAACACTGTAGCGGCAAATCTGCTAATGATATTTATTATCATTGCAGGTCTTTTTACTTTGTCGAGGTTGAGGATGGAAGTCTTTCCAGATATAACAATTCCTATTATAAATGTATCTGTTTTATACCCTGGCGCTTCTCCTGAAGATATTGAAGAATCTATTTGCGTAAAAGTTGAGGAGCAGGTCCAAGGTATTAATGGATTAAAACGCATTACTAGCTCATCTAATGAAAGTTATGGTTCAATTAATATCGAGGTTGAAAATGGTTATGACATAGATGAAGTGAAAGATGAAGTCAAATCCTTAGTCGATGCGATTACATCTTTTCCTGATGATGCGGAAAAGCCTACCGTGAAGAGTTTTGATGGACAACCAGAGGTAATAACAATTGCCGTTCATGGAAATGTTGATGAAGTAAGTTTGTTAAATATTGCAGAAAAGGTTCGAGATGAAGTAAGTGATTTGCCAAGTATAACACAAACGAGATTAGGGAAAAAGCCCAGAGAAATATCGATTGAAATATCGGAGAACACGCTTCAAAAATATGGTCTTTCTTTTGATTATGTAGCCAGCAAGATTCGATCTTCTTCAATGGATGTCCCAGGCGGAGCGATTGAAACATACGATGGTGAAATTTTAATACGTTCGAAAGGGCAGGCATATTCGGGAGATGAATTTGGGGCTATCCCTGTACTATCATTACCGGACGGATCAACTGTTTTACTTAGAGATATAGCAAATATTGTTGATGGATTCCAGGATGTAGAATATGATATTAAGTTTAATAGTGAGCCTGCTTTATTGATTAGAGTATATAGAACAGGAGAGCAAAATGCCTTAGATATAGCAGATGAAGTTCATAAGTATATTAAGAAGAAAAACCCTACTATGCCGCCTGGCATATCTTTAACTACAATGAAAGATGAGTCTGTTATCTTGCGGGGTCGAATTGAGCTCTTAACTGAAAATGCATACTTGGGTTTAGTCCTTGTTTTAATTGTTTTAGCTTTATTTCTTAAGCCTAAACTAGCAGCTTGGGTTTCTTTAGGAATTCCAATTTC
The DNA here is from genome assembly GCA_938092125.1 of uncultured bacterium. GTDB lineage: Bacteria > Fidelibacterota > Marinisomatia > Marinisomatales > UBA1611 > TMED80. The sequence goes on along the minus strand of CALKMQ010000074.1, from coordinate 5,300 downwards.
TTTTATGGGCGGTTTTTGGCTTCTTCCTCTTTTTGATGTTTCAATAAATATGATTTCTCTTTTTACCTTTATACTTGTACTTGGAATTGTTGTTGATGATGCCGTTGTCGTTGGTGAGAACATTCATATTTTTAGGAAGAGAGGTTTGAATGCTGTTGATGCAGCTCTCGAGGGTGCTTATCAAGTTGCAAAACCCGTAATATTTGCAGTTTTGACTACAATGGTTACATTTTCTCCGATGATTCTCGTAGAGGGTGCAATGGGGAAAATATGGAAAATTATTCCGGTTGTAACAATTGTTGTTTTATTATTTTCATTAATTGAGTCTTTAACAATACTGCCTGCTCATTTAGCGCATATGAAAGATGATGATGATGATGAAAAAAATAGGTTTTTAGCATGGTGGTCAAAAGTCCAACTTTTTATCCACAACGGATTGCAAAGCTTTATCAAAAATAGATACAACCCCCTTTTGAGGTTAGCATTAAAAAACAGGGGAAATACAATCGCAATTTCGATTTCCATTTTAATTTTAACGATTGGGCTAGTTGCTAGTGGTTTTATTAAATTTAATTTTTTCCCGCCGCTAGAAGCTGACATCGTCATCGCTGGTGTTGAATACCCTGAGGGCACTCCAGTTTCTATAACAAAAATCGGTTTAGAGCAAGTTGAAAAATCTGCTTACAGGCTCAAAGATTCATTAGAAGTCCTTTACCCAGATAAAGAAATATTCATCAATATGGTTTCTACCGCTGGGGACCAACCAATAAAAACTCAATCAGCTAGAGGTCCTGGTAATCTTGATGCCAACTTTTTTGGCTCTCACTTAGCAGAATGTGTTATTGAGCTTGCTCCTGGTGAAGAAAGACCGGTGAGTACGATTGAAATTTCAAAAATATGGAGAGAATTGACAGGGCCCATAGCAGGAGTGAAACAAGTCACATTCGATTCAGATCTTTTTAGTTCTGGCGCACCTATTGAAATACAGCTTTCAAGTATCAGTAGAGAAAGTTTAAAGGAAGTCACTTCCATACTTAAGGATAAGTTACAGACATATGCTGGGGTTTTTGATATTAAAGACTCTTTTAGTGCCGGAAAAGATGAGATTAAACTTAGTCTCCGCCCTGAGGCTCAAAATTATGGCGTAACTATGGCATCGCTTGCACGTCAAGTAAGGCAAGCTTTTTATGGTGAAGAGGTGCAAAGAGTTCAACGAGGCAGAGACGAAGTCAAAGTTTTTTTAAGGTATCCAAAAAAGGAAAGAGCTAGTTTAAATAATTTAGAGCAAATGAATGTAAGAGTGGGTAATGATGTTGAAGTTCCACTTGGTCAAGTTGCTAGTAGCGAGTTATCTAGCGGTTATTCAACTATTACAAGAACAGATCGAAAAAGGTCAATTAGTGTTACTGCAGATGTGGATCTTAGTGAAGCAAATGCTAATGAAATATTGGCTAGGTTTGAGAAAGAGCATATACTTCCAATATTAAAGAACTATCCTAATGTTATTTATAGTTTTGAAGGAGAGCAAAGAGAGCAAAGAGATACACTGGGTTCGCTATTTAAAAATTTTGCACTAGCACTGTTTATTGTTTATGTGCTTCTTGCAATTCCTTTTAAATCTTATTCGCAGCCACTTATAATAATGTCGGCAATACCCTTTGGTTTTACCGGAGCAGTTATAGGTCATATTATTATGGGTATGAACTTGGCGGTGCTATCAATAATTGGAATTGTAGCGCTCTCAGGAGTAGTGGTAAATGACAGTTTGGTTATGGTAGACTTTATAAATAGATATCGCCAAGAAGACGGAAAGTCTAGTTTGGAAGCTGCATTAGCTGCTGGTCCTAGAAGGTTTAGGCCTATACTTCTTACTTCGGTTACCACGTTTGTGGGTTTATTTCCATTGTTAATAGAAAAGAGTGTGCAGGCGCAGTTCCTAGTCCCGATGGCGATTTCACTGGCTTTTGGTGTATTATTTGCAACTTTTATTACACTAATCCTGGTACCAACTAGTTATTTAATTATTGAAGATATGAAAAACTTTTCCGTAAAGATATTTAATAAAAACGCTTAAAACGCTCATTATTGATTGACAAGGTCAGTTTGGTTCAATTAAATTCGATTTGATAAATTTTTAGAATTATAGATAATTAAGGTATACGATATGAAAATCGCAGTTTTTGGTGGCACCGGGTTTGTAGGTTCCTACATTATTGATAGTCTGATTGAAGGAAATCACATTCCGAAATTATTAGTTCGTAAAGGTTCAGAAAGCAAATTGGCCTTAGCAGAAAAATGTGAAATAATAAATGGTGACATTAATAATTTAAGTTCTATTAAAGAAACTATTGCTGATTCGGATGCTGTTATTTACACAATAGGAATTATTAGAGAGTTTAAATCAAAGAGTATCACTTATGAAAATTTACATTTTGATGGGGCTGTAAAGTGCATTGATGCCGCACAAGAAGCTGGTGTTAAAAGATTTATTTTGATGAGTGCCAATGGCGTATGTCCAGATGGAACAGGTTATCAAAAAACAAAATGGATGTCAGAACAATATCTTAAAAACACCAAACTAGATTGGACGATTTTTAGGCCATCCACGATCTTTGGTGATCCAAGAGGTAGCGGTCGTCCTGAGTTTTGTTCTCAGCTAAAAAAAGACATGATTGGCTTGCCTTTTCCGGCGCCTCTTTTTCATGATGGTCTCAATCCCTTTGATGCAGGGAATTTTTCTATGTCTCCGATTCATATAAAGGATGTCGCAAAGAGTTTTGTAAGTGCATTAGATAGTAAAAAAATGGTAAAGAAAACTATCGAGCTTGGGGGTGAATCTTTTACTTGGAAAGAAATTATTAAAAAAATCGGATCTGCGTCCGGGAAAAATAAATTTATGGTTCCTGCGCCTGTATTTGCTGTTAAGTCTGTTGCTGCAATTTTAGACAGATTTAGTTGGTTTCCTGTTACTGCTGACCAGTTAACTATGCTAGTTGAAGGTAATACTTGTGATTCTTCAAAGTTTTTTGCAGAAAATAAATTAGTACCTATCCCTTTTAATGAAGAAAATCTTTCTTATTTAAGTAAAGATTAAGATTGAAATATTTAACTGTATTAATTGTAATAGTTTTGTTATCTGCTACCATAAACTCTTTATTTTCAGAAAAACATTCATTAACTATTGGAGAGCTCGCCCCTGATTTTAAATTATCAGATCAGGATGGGAATATTGTATCATCAGATGAATTTAATGGAAGAAGGAGTGTTATTTATTTTTTCCCCTATGCGGATACGCCTGGCTGAGTAAAAGAAGCTTGCGGGTTCCGCAATATTTTTGAAGAATTTCAAAAAAACAACATTTTTGTTTACGGAGTTAGTTACAACAATTTAAGTGCATTAAAAAAGTTTAAAATAAAATATAATTTACCTTTTAGTTTTCTTTCAGATGAAAAAAAAATAGTCACTAAAAGTTTTGGAGCAGATGGTCTGTTTACTCCTAAAAGAATGACTTTTGTCATTGATGGGAATGGTAAAATTGAAAAAATATATAAGAAAGTGAATATCAATACACATGCAGAAACTATACTTAAAGATCTTACTAGTTAAGATAATTACTATAACAGCTTTACAGCTAAATATTGTCAGTGCTCAACAAAATGGCTCCGTATATGGTTTTGTTACCGATAGCTCAAATGGCGAAGCTTTAATTGGGGCTAATGTATTTATAAATGAACTTGGGCTTGGAATGGCAACTGACATTAACGGTTATTACGTATTACAAGGAATAGCCCCAGGTATACATGATATTTTAGTATCTTATGTCGGATACGAAATATTATCGGAAAGGATTGAAATAGTCGATGGTGATGCTCTAAAACTTGATTTGGTTTTAAGGGAGGAAGTTGTTTCAATTGGTGAGGTCGAAGTGACTGCGGAAAAATTAAAGAGGAAAAATAACATTCAACCAAGTACAGTAAACCTCTCACCAAGAATGCTCCGATCAGCGCCTGCTCTTGCTGAGCCTGATTTGTTTAGGACTATCCAAGCACTGCCAGGGGTTTTAACTACATCAGAATTTAGTACTGGCTTAGTAATCAGAGGTGGAAATACAGATCAAAATCTCATCCTTCTTGATGGCGTAACAGTGTATAACCCATCACATCTGGGAGGCATTTTTTCTAATTTTATCGTCGATGGTGTAAAAGAAGCAGAATTAATTAAAGGTGCATACAATGCTGAATATGGTGGTCGCTTATCTGCAGTATTAAATATTATAAGCAGAGAGGGAAATAAAAAAAAGATTGAAGGTAAAGCGAATCTTTCATTGCTTTCTGCTCAAGCAACATTAGAGGGGCCCTTTTACAAAGGCGCTTGGGTTTTTTCTGGTAGAAGGACATACTTTGACAAAATATTTCAAAATGTTCCTAGTATTCCGCCATATTATTTCTATGACATTCAGAGTCACATATATTCAGATTTAACACCGAAAGATAGAATTTCTTTGAGCTTCTACAATGGTGTTGATGATTTAATTTTTGATACATTTGGTCTCGCTGGACGTTGGGGTAATAGAACGATAAGCACACAATATAGACGAGTTTTTTCTGAAAAACTTATTGGAAATTTTTTACTCGCCAATAGTCTGTTTTTTACAGAATTTGGTTTAGGTGGATCTAATGGATTAAACAGTGATAACGAAATAGATGATGCTACTTTAGCCGCTAACTTCTCATGGTTCAAATCATCTACCTCTGTGGTAAAATTCGGTGCGCAGATCAAAAATTTGGGTTTTCTGTATACAAACTCCTTTAATGATTCCTTACAGTTTAAAATTAAAACAAAACCAAAAGAATATGCTGGTTATGCAAAATTAAAGTATTCTCCATCTGAAAAGCTTATTCTTGAGCCAGGAGTGAGAATTAATTTATATAATGTATATAGTGATTCTATTTTTCCTGATTTGCGTTTTGGTATGAAATATTTATTAACAGAAGATAGGTATATCAATTTCTCTGTTGGTAATTATCATCAATTTATTGCCACTTTTCAAGATGATTACAATCCAACTATTTTAGACCAATGGATAGCTGTTGATAATACCGTAGCTCCAGCTAAATCATCGCAGATTGTTCTTGGCTATGAAGAATACATAAATGATCTGTATAAACTTCAAGTTGAAGGATATTACAAAGATATTAAAAATTTATTCACTTTTGAAGAATCCAGATCAACCACAGATGAGGCTATTTCTGATACTGCTCTTTCTGATATTGTAACACCATCGAATGGTTACGCTTATG
>CALKMQ010000073.1 GCA_938092125.1 uncultured bacterium | reverse complement strand
TTGTAAATAATCAGTTTTGATTATGGAGGATAAGCCTCCCCTCCAAACATATATCGTACTAAAAATTGTAGCAATTAAAAGGCACCAGACTAATTTTATTTGAAATATAAAATTAATTAAAACCCCAAGGCTTAATATATAAGGGGCTGGGCTTGAAAGGACAAATATAAAAATAGCGCTAATGATGCCGACTTCATCGCCGTAGCTTTTTCTGAAAATATCAGGAATAGATAATATATTTTTGTTCCATATTACTTTTGTTAGCCATATGGCATAAGCTATTGCAAACACATAATAAGGCAACGCAAAAATAAACCAAGTCTGAATACCGTAAAGGTAGGTATTCTCGCCAACGCCTAAAATCGCTCCATACCAAGTACTTACCAAAGTGATTACAAATCCTGGCAAGCTTAATCTCCGACCAGAAAGGATATACTCACTCTGCGAAACTTTGTCTTCTTTTTTACGAATAAACCCTAGAAGAAAGAGAATGATAAAATATCCAAAAACAATAATTAGATCGTAGTTATTTATAGTCATTCAATTTCTTTATGATTTAAGAATACAAAAACTTTACCTGTCGATTCGATATCAAATTGACTACTTATAGCTTTATTTGAAATCGCAATTGAAGAGGGAAACAGTTTTTTATTTATTAAACTGTATTTTAAACCAACTATTTTTATATTGTCCACAATTTCAGAAGCGATGATAGATATGTTTTGATCTGGTTTTGTTTTAATAGTTTTTGAGCCACTTACACAAATTATTTTGGAATAGTTTGTGATAACCTCAATATTTAATTCATTATAAAATTTTGATACTAAAAATAGGTTACCTAATAGATGGTCTTCTCTTTGGCCACCAGCTCCGAGCAAAACAACTTCTTTAATTTGATTTTTTACACACCACTCAAAAGTTTTCTCTAGATCTGTTTTATTTTGATTTGGTGCTTCAACCCATAAATTTGTTCGTTCAATTTTTTGAATTTTTGTTGAATCAAAATCACCTATTACAATGTCAGGATTCTTGCCAAAAGTTTTAAGTTTGTCGGCAGCTCCATCAATACAAATAATTTTACTTTTTTCTTTAAGCGGTGCTAAAGCCGATGTATGATAAGGGAACTCACCATTTGCTATCACTAAAACTGGTTTTTCAAATTCATTCATTTGAGATATTACAAATAAAAAAAATAGATATTCTAGTTCTTAACATCTAAAATAATAGTCTGTAAATTTTAAGTCTTAAAAAGATTATGAATTTAAAAAGTATTATAAAACGAATTTTCTTATTAGATGCATATTATCCAAGAACGATAATTGCCTCAATCATTTTTTTAACAATCTTATTTATGTGGAAAATTCCTGAATTAAAAATTGATCCAGGTCTTAGATCATTGGTTCCACCAAATCATAAAATTGTTAAAAATATGGAATTAGCAGAAGATTTATTCAGTAGTAACGAAATTGTAATCATAGCTGTTGAATCTGAAAATTTGTTATCTAGTACTAGCCTTGTCAAGTTCTCTTCTATGCATGACTCCCTAGTAAACATCCCATCTGTAAGTCGAGTTGGGTCTATCTACAATCAAAAATACATTGTCCCTGATGATGGTGGTTTTGAAATACAAAAGATTCTTCAAAAAATACCAGAAGATTCAATTGAAACCTCAAATTTTATTGAAACAATCCAGGCAAGCGAAATCATTGGGAGCTTAATTTCCTCCGATCTTAACATTATGTGTTTTGTGGCTCAAATTTCGGCTCCAACAGATTTTGATGAGATTGCTTTTAGAAAAAACCTATTTCGAATAGTGAATCGATTTGAAGAACCCGAAAATATTTACATTGCTAGTTCTATAATTTCAGCTGCTGAGTCCATTGATAGTGTGAAGAGAGATATGAGGACTTTTACACCCATCGCTCTCGGGTTAATGATAGTGCTCTTAATCTTAAGTTTTAGAAGCTGGACTGGAACATTCTTACCTTTATTTGTTGTTGGGTTTTCAATACTTTGGACATTCGGATTAATGGCTTGGCTAGAAATATCTGTACCGATCATTGGTGGCTTGATTCCAATAATGCTTATCGCGATTGCAAATAATTATGGTATCCATATTATATCTCATTATTATGAATTCACAAAATTAGATCAAAATCTTGATAGAGTTGAGATATTAAAGAGGACTATGAAACGACTTGGAATGCCGATATTCTTAGCCGGTTTTACAACAGTAATTAGTTTTTTAAGTCTCTTAACTCATGAACTCACAAAAGTGCGAGAAATTGGAGCATTAGTTTCTTTTGGTATAGCAGTTTCTTTCTTCTTAAGTCTCCTATTCATACCTGCAATTTTAATTTTAGTGCCAAGACCAACCTACCTCGGTAAAGAAAAAAGTCTAGAAGCAGTAAATAATTTTCTTGTCAATTGGGGAAAGTTTTTTGTAAAAAATAATTCGACTTTTTTAATATTTTTATTTTCAGTGATGTTCTTATTTTCATTTGGTATCAGAGATATTACAATAGATACAGTACCAGATAATTATTTTCCTAAAGATTCAAAAATTAGGAGAGCTAGTGCGGTTATAAATGAAGTTTTTGGAGGTTCAACCCAATTAAATATTCTTATTGAAGGGGATATTTATGATCCTAATTCTTTAAACCACATCGATAAACTCATGAATCACATAAAAGAAAAAAATGATGTAGTTAGTTCTACTTACTCTATAGCAGATGTGATTAAAAAAATGCATTTTTCTTTTAACAATGGCAACGTTGATTCTCTGAAAATCCCTCTGAGTCGTGAACTTATAGAGCAGTATATGTTTTTATACTCAATAGCAGGTGAAGATAATGATTTTGATTTAATATTAAATGATACAGATGACCCCAATTATTCACAAGGATTTGTAAGAATTAAAAAAGTTAGTACTGCCGATTTAATGGCGCTAGTCGATGATACCGAAGATTATATTCATTCGAATTACTATGATGGTAACCCAATTAATCCTATGTTATCTGGGCCGGCAGCATTGTTAGGAGCAGTTAGTCATTCTGTTATTAGAGGCCAAATTATTAGTCTTGCAATGGCCTCATTGATATTATTTATAATAATGGCAATCGTTTTCAGATCTTTTGTCGGCGGTGTTTTAGCTAGTCTACCCATGATGCTTGCAGTAATACTTATATTTAGTTTATTAGGAAATTTCGGTATTCCTTTAAATATGACAACCTCCTTATTAACCTGTATTCTGGTTGGCGTTGGAATAGACTATTCCGTTCATTTTCTTTGGCATCTAAGAGGATATCTTAGAGAAGGATATGATTTAGACTCAGCAATTTCTAACACGATGAAAGTTTCAGGTAAGGGCATTCTATTTAATGGCGTTTCTGTAATCGTAGGTTTTTCTGTTCTAATGTTTTCAGTATTTATGCCTTTGAAAGAATTTAGTATTTTAATAATGGCTTCAATTGGTTTTTGTTTAATTGGTGGAATGGCGATTTTACCAGCAATCGTAAGCCTTGTAAAACCTAGTTTTTTATATAAATAATGAAAAAAAACCAAGATAAATCAATTAGCTTTATTATACTGTTTTTATCAGGGCTAGCTATAATTTGGTGGTTCTATAATTATTATTTAAATCCAGATAACCAAGGTGTTGTTGAAGTTTACAACCTCAAAACCATTGTGTCATGGGGAGCTAAGAATTCAGACTTACTACTAATTATCTATATATTTTTATGCTTACAACTAGCAGGATTATCAGAGTTTAAACAACGGCAAGACTATCTCGTAGT
>CALKMQ010000072.1 GCA_938092125.1 uncultured bacterium | reverse complement strand
AAATATATATTTGTGAATTTATCAAGTAGCTCATAAGCAGTACTGCAATTACGCTGCTCTACCGTTTGCTTACACTTCATCATAGCAACAATGAGTTGGTGAAGCGTGAGCGTTTGGTCTACATATTTTTGTCTTTCTTTTGTCCCTTTTTCTTTTGCTTTTACTCGTTGGGCTAAGAAATAATTCAATACTGTTTCTTGAACTTTTTGAGCATGGTCTTCTTTCGTTGTAACCCACCTAGAGATTTGATTTAATGATTGCGCATCGGACTTTCCTGCAAGATCATTAATCATATTCATCGCTTTGCGTACGGTTGTAATGTCCTCTTCAATTTGTACGATTCGTACGGCATCTCCATAAATACCACAAGGCACTTGACAGTGAGCATATACCTTTGTGGATAAAACAAACAGCATCGAGGCAAATAGCACTTTTGTAATTTTAATCATAAAATTTCCTTAATAATTATTTAGTCTAAATTAAATAAAAAAGGGGCTTCAAACGAAACCCCTTTTCCAAACAAACGATACGTCGTTTTTATTACTTCATTAATACCATCTTACGGTTCTGCATAAAGTTTCCTGCTTGGATTGAATAGATATACATCCCTGCACTCACAGGCCTACCAATTTCATTTGTTGCATTCCACATCACAGATCTATGCCCTGCGCTTTGAACTTCATTCACAAGCGTTTTTACCTTACGGCCTGTTAAGTCATAAATAGATATTAAGACTTTAGACTCACTTGGTAACGCATATTGTATCTGTGTAGACGGGTTAAAAGGATTAGGATAGTTCTGCTTCAATGCGAAGTTTACAGGCATACCCATTTCTTCATCAGCAGAAAGCACTGCTGATACAAAGCTAGAAGCTTCAGATTCTAATCCAGAAAGATCAACAGCAGTAACCCAATATTCATAGGAACCAGATTCACTCACCTCTTGATCTATATAAAAGGAATCAATTGAAGTGAAGACCATTGCCGGCTCTACACTAAGCATATCTTGTCTATAGATATTGAAATAACTGAAATCCTCATCTGTAGAGGAGGACCAACTTAAAGAAACCTCATTTTGACTTGAAGAAAATGACAGGTTCATTGGAGCACCAGGATGAAGATTATCAATAGAGTATCCACTTATTGGCTCAGAGTCAAACCAAGAACTTACATCTGAAGTGTGTGCCGTAACCATAAACGTACTTGTATGCATTCCATGCATAGACGAATCTCCTAATGTCGGTACTACCGCTGCGTATGGATCCATTCCATGCCAAGGGACAGTTTCAATGTAATCCCATAGTTCAATTGGAGCATTATTTACTTTTCTCCAAATAGAAAACTGCGTGAAAAAATTATAATCACCCGGCATTCCTGCATCCCAAACTGCTCGCATTTGTAAGCCTTGATCATTTGGAACATCATACAGGTCTACCATATGAGGCGCATCTGCGTAACCGTATGCAAATAGTTCCACATCAAAAACAACCGTGTTCCCCATGATTTCAAACGCTTCAGGTTTCCAATAGGAATCATATCCCATTGCATTTACATAAATATCATAAACGCCGTCGATTAACTGGGCAGAGTAAAACCCGTCTTGATCTGCATAGGTTGACACTTCGTAATTGTCACTAGAGATTTCAATATAGGCTGGATCTTCAGATGCATAATCACCCAGGAAAGAGACAACCCCCTGCACTGAACCAGTAAAATCACCAACAGGCGTTAAATTAAAATCAACGACTATATCTGAAGTAGCATCTACCCCGGATTGCATTGCCGTTAGAAAACCACCTGCAATAACATCCATATCATATATACCAGTTGGAACGGTTATAGCGTAATAACCCTGCGCATCAGTGTAGGTATAATGATACCATCCATTCTCATGTTCACGATCACCTTCACTTGAACTATCTACAGAACTAACATTCACTTCGGCATCAGAAACGCCCTGCCCAATATCATCTTTAACTTGACCTGAAATCACATATTCTTCGATATATGGAAAAAATTCAAAGTCAACTTCAGATTGAGTACCAGTATATGTCGCAACTTCAACAATCGCATCGTTTCTTAACTCAGGTAAAATCGTTGTTGTTTTAACAAAATAAATAACACCTACCATTGGATTAGACGGAACACTTATGCTGTACTCACCCATTGCATCTGTTGTCGCAAAAAACATATCACTTTCGTTATATATTTTTATCTCAACACCAGGTAATGGGATATCATTGTAGTCCATATCAGTTCCACTAGAGTCTAAAGAAACCCAAAATGATCTACCTCTTATCACTGCTTCGCTTGGCGGAGTCAAATCAAGAGTATAATTAAAAACATACGCGTCAATTGTATCACTAAACATAGTATCATCAGCTTCTATGAGGAAGTTTCTATTAATATTTCCATTCATCCCATAATAAGACAGTTCAACTTCTGCACCATTCATTGCCCAAAAAGTAAACATGCCCCCTTCATCAATTTCAACATGGTCTTCAATTATGATTGGGTTTTCGTCAGGCCCTAAGAAAAATTGAACATGAAGACTACCATTAAAAGACATGTTTTGTGAATCTGTGACATAGCCTTGAACTAACGTATTAGATCTAACAACAGAAATATCAGCCATATGATTTTCACCCTCAACTGTAATAAACTCTGCTTTGTGGCCAGCAACACCCTCTTGGTCTTCCATTAGAACAATCAATCTTTCATCCAGAACAGTTTCTGCTTCTACAACTGCAGTATCACCTGCAATTAAAGAAGAAGCACCTAAACTATAAACACCATTAGAGCCGGTTAGGCCCATAGCGACTGCCATTGGTTCATAATCTGGACTCATGTCATCAGAACCCATATCCTCTTTTTCAACAGAAACAAATACGCCCTGGATTGGCTGGTTCGTATTATCAACATTTCTTGAAGCTACACCCGTGAAAATTGTGCTCGAACTACTGAAAGGTTCAACTTTGAACGTCGTCCCTGTTAATTCACCATCTTTATTAAGTTCAGCAAAAAAGAAAGTAGCCCCTTGCAAAGCCATAAAATCGAAACCCTTTAAACGGACTACGGCTTTTCCAATTTGATCGTTTTCATCCATTGGACTGTTATCTGTTAACATAATTACAGCAGGTCCACCTTCATCATCATGCTCCCTATTTGGAGTGCCTTCGTTTTCCCCATCTTCATCGCTAAATAATTCATCAGCTATGTTCATATCACCTTCATCGAGCTGCCCACTAAAGTTGGCATCCCAAAACAGACCTAAGGCACCAACGTAAGGACCAACATCATCTCCAGATGTGTCATAATCAACTTCTATCACAACACCTTCCCCATCAACGTTTAATGGCGGTAATGTCGCTTCTCCTCCAGCATCAAAAGACTCTGCATCTTTTACCATAAGTGTATAATTCGAGAAACTTGGTTCTTCTGGCTCATTATTCTCAACAGCAACTCTAGTATAACTAAAGCCACGAGTTGCAGGACTACCTTGGCCCCCTCCGCCATTTGTCCAAGAATTAAATGTGATATCAAAATATTTGTCTGTACCTGCAATATGCATTGAAAATGTTTTACCTTCAATCTCGGAGAATCCATTAAGTGCACCGTTTACAGCATCGTGCAGACTAGAATAAGCAGAAAAGTTATCCAATGCATTGTCAGATGTAAGTCCTATAGCCCAGACTGTTCCTAGAGGAGAAACGCCTTGCATATATTCGGTTTCAACAGCAATGTTAAAAAGAGCACCGCTCGCGCCTCTAGTAAGCTTTACACTCTCTGTAATATGATCTTGATTTTCTGGAAGCGTGTTATCTGCACCATCATCAAGTGTGAATGTAACAGTAGAAGGAACTTCTGGTTCTTGAAAACATGGACCGCATGATTCCCAGCATACTGAAGCTAATACCATATCTTGATTTACAAAAACACCTCGATCATTTCCATATTGCCCACCTGCACAATCACCTAAACTATCACCAGATTCATAGCCCCAACCATTTTTAAAGTTATAAGTATAATCCCCTTCAAATAAATCCACAATTGCTGTATAAACCTGATCAGAATCTTCATCAACCATAGGTATTGCATTACCTCCTAAGCCAGTAATGTTAACACCCTCATCATCAACGGTTTCTTCTGACATATCAACATTAAATGTTACTTCATAAGAATTTAAAAGGTTAAAGACTACCGTGTCTTTAACAGTGTACTCGTCGTCGCTCACTGCTAATTGAAATTTGAAAACGCCTGTAGTCCCATTTGGATATGTTAATTCGACGACTGGAATATTGCCCACTTCTTCTAAAGAGGGGATTTTAGACCAAACATAAGACAATTCGTCATTATCTACATCATATGCTGCGGAGCCATCAAGTATTACTGTTATATCACCGTCTTCGTTAGCAGAAATATATTTATCCCCCCCAAGATTTACTATTGGAGGGCTGTTACCTTCAACAGGTTGCCCAATCCATGAACCAGGATCAAACCCTGCTGGAGCATCTACGCCACCTGTTCCGGCTCCACCGACTACACTCCAATCTGTAGCAACCCAAGTAGCACTACCTTGAGTAACAGTAGCTATTCTTTCAGCTCTACCATCTGCAAAATCATGCGCTGTTCCTGTTCCATCTTCCCCAGGTACGCCAAAAATATCAACAATAACATCGCTCTTAAAAAGACCAATCTGATCATCACCATTACTATCAACAGGCCCGTTACCGCTAATCTGATTTGGAGAAAAACCATATAATTCTTCAAATCCAGATCGCCCTACTATATAAAACCCATTTGCAGGGATTATTCCTGATAATGAGATATTTTGACTAGCAGTAACAACATCATTACCATTAGTCCACCTTTTTAAAACGTAATTCCCTAATTCAAGATTGATATCGGCATCTGAACTGTTGTATAGTTCAACAAATCTACCAGTAGAAGCTGCATTACTAGGATCTGCTATTTCAGTTATGAAAACGTCAAACTGAGCATTACCAATTGAAATCCCAAAAAGCAATGTCGCAGCAATTGCTTTCGCTGCCGACCAAAAATTATTTCTTTTAATATTCATTATTTTAGCCTCTAATTAATTTGATTTAAGAGATGATGGGAGCTCAATAACTTTTTTACCGTTTTCTCTTTTTAAATTTTTAACAGTTAGCTTGGATTGAATATCTTTTGCCCAAATACTCATAACATCTTTTTTCTGGAGATCAGCTTTACTAGCGCTCTTTTCCTGCAGCTGTCCATTATATATTGCCTCAGCATACTTTTTATCTTTGATAGCTTTTTTAATTCTAGTTTCTTGGATCAATTTGATATCAACTGGCGTTACCTCAGCACCCATAGATTGTTTATTATTATCCTTAATCGTGGTGTGGCTTGATTCTTTCTTCGTATTTGACTCTGAAGCAAACGCAATTGTAAACACAATGAAAATAGAACTTAGTATTCTTATAGTTTTCATTATTTCTCCTTAATTAATGTTCAAAAATGTAATTAAATGATGGTATGTGGGAAAAAATTTGTTAATGAATATAGAGATGGGATCAAACTTTATCAAATGATTGATAACGATTTATTCAGAACATTTATATCAAAAATCTAACGAACAACATAAAAAAAGTTTGGACATGTTATCATCAAAGAACTTAATTTCGACCAATGATTCGAAAAACAAACTAAAGGTTAACCGTACATGGCCCCATCACAAAGACAAATTGAAGAAAGAGAAGCAAGAAAGCAACGAATTCTTGATGGTGCTCTGGACGTATTCAAGGCAAATGGAATTGAAGGCGCAACCATGGATCACATTGCTCAAGAGTCAGGATTCGGCAAGGCAACTTTATACTATTATTTCAAATCTAAAGAAGATGTTTTTAGTGAAATATTAGAAGCGGGATGGAAAAATATATGGGAGTCATTAGAACCTATTATTGCAGAACAGGGAAGTCCAAGAAACTCATTTATTAAGCTATTAATTAAAATTGCAGAAATTGCTCAGGCCAGGCCAGGACTGTTTGAGTTTCTTTTTAACGCACCAAAAACAATTAAGTTAGAAAGTCAGCCCTGGAAAGAATATCAACACAGATTGTACGGTGTAATACAAGGCCTCCTTGAAGATGGAGTCCGTGAAGGAGAATTTCCAAAAATAAACCCCGAACTAATGTTTAAAGCGCTAGGAGGGTTATTCATGGGCCTTGTTTTTATGGGCGATAAAAAAGACCCTGTCTCTGAAAAAGATGTTGAGAAACTGCTAAATCAACTAATAACAGACCCCAATTATTCATCAAATTAATTAATTTTTTTCAATCTATTTCTTAATGTCTAGGCTTACCGTATTTTCCCTTCTTGCACTCTCAGTTGCCCATTCTCAATTGACTTTAAGTGGGGTGGTTATTGATGATAAAAGTAAAGACCCTATCCCTCTAGTTAATGTTTATGACTCCTTTTCTGGAATTGGTGTCATCACTGATAACCAAGGAAAATTTTCATTTGCTTTTGAAAGGCAAAAATCAGCAAAACTTGTTTTTAGTCATATTGCTTTTGATAGTTATTATGAAGTTTTTGAGAGTAACCAAAGCGAACTAATAATTACTATGAGAGAGACGTTAATTCAAATGAATGATGTTGTTGTTACAAGTACCAGAAATGGCTACCTACTGCGCGATGTTCCAATTGCTACGGAAGTAATTGGTAAAAAAGAAATTAATGCGTCTGGCGCAACAACAGTTAGCGACCTTCTAGAACAACGCGCTGGTGTTTCCACTTCCACAAACGTAGATGGTGGCGCTATCTTTAATATGCTGGGTCTGGATTCTCGATATATTTTAATTTTGAAAAATGGTCAGCCTATTACAGGTCAGTTCAACAATAGAGTAGACCTAAATCATATTTCGACTAATAACCTAAAAAAAATAGAAATAACAAAAGGTCCAGGGTCTGCTATTTACGGCACAGATGCAATGGGTGGAGTTATTAATATAATTACTGAAGATTTAAACGACGCTCCAACCATATCTACTAGTTATAGAGCGAGTAGCTTTGGTGGTACACCAAAGCAAATCAGCAACGATCCAGTAAATTCTATCTTTAAAAGCAGTATTAATATTCCATTCAACAATTTCAATTTTTCAACAGACCTAACATACCAATATTTTTTAAAAGGTCAACAATTTGAATATATTAGCGCTGACCAAATTGATAAAATCAACTTTAACAATGAAATTAATTGGCAAACTAATAATCATGATTTTCGAATCGCTCATCAAAAATATACGCAAGTTGATGAAGGCGCAACCAGACTAACGAGCGGGTTAATCCTTTATACAAATAAAACAAATATCGATCGAAACCAAGTAACAGTCAACCACAGGTGGACTATAAAAAATGATTTTTCCATCGAACAAACAATCAGAAACGCAAATTATGCTCGGAACTATAAAGTAAACAACAATGATGGCTCCGTATCAACTGAAGACGCAACCGAAGAAAAAAATACAGAATATGAATTATTATTCAACCGAGCCTACAGCAACATTGTATATAATGGAGGATTTGAATTTTCAAAACCAGAATATAAGAGTGATCGAATTGCAGGTGGAGTTCAGAAAAAAGATATCGTTGGCATTTTTAATCAAGTTGCATGGAATATGTCATCAGACATCAATCTGGTATCAGGATTAAGGTTTGATACATACGGTGATACTACAGTTCTAAGTCCTAGGCTCGCATTATCTTATAAAAAAAGTGATACTTGGATATATAGATTAGCCTATGGCCATGGCTTCAGAGCGCCCTCTTTCATGGAATCACTGATCGATTGGCAACACTTACAATTTGGATATACTGTCCAAGGGAATCCAAATCTAAAACCAGAGGTGTCAAAAGGATTTACACTTGGCGTTGAGTTTCGTAATAAAAACAATTTCCAGCTAAGCACCCTTTTATATAACAATACTTTTTCAAACTTAATTAAAGACTACGCTATTGAGCCTGGTCTGCTTAGCTATAGAAATATCGAAAAAGCATATTTTACAGGAATAGAGATCATTACAAAATGGACTATCAATAGTTCTCTTTCATCAAGCTTCACTTTCAACTACGTTAAAAATGAAGATAAAGATAATAAACAAATTCCGAACACCATTCCTTTATCCATTGGAGGAAGGCTTTCGTATGCCCCTGGCAACCAAAAACTTCTATATGCAATGAACTTTAAAGGGACCGGAGAATACTACCCTCAAGAATTCAACCCGGCTACTGGCGATTATTTATCTTCAGAAAAATTGGT
Organism: uncultured bacterium; assembly: GCA_938092125.1. Classification (GTDB taxonomy): domain Bacteria; phylum Fidelibacterota; class Marinisomatia; order Marinisomatales; family UBA1611; genus TMED80. The sequence continues at coordinate 3,995 of CALKMQ010000072.1, read as the reverse complement.
AAAACCATACTTAACATTTGACGCTCAAGTCATCTACAAAGTTTCACCAGCATATCAAATTATTTTTGGTTCTAAGAATATTGGCGACCATACTAATCAAGCTTATGGTCCTTACATTGGCAGGACTGCTTATTTTGAAATTAAAACAAACTATGAAAGGTAACTTTAACGAATGAAACATTTAATATTAACAATATCAATTCTTGGACTTATACTGGCTGGATGCGAAGATAACGAAGCAAACAATGACGAGACAACAGGTATAGAAGTTGTCACACATGATATCGACGCAACGGATGCATCAGGTTTCTATTTTAACTTATCATCTGGCGCAGAAACAGACTCCTCTTCTGCGTGGCATTTTTCTTTTCAAATGATATCAGTGTCTTTGGGTCAATCGACTTACATGATGCCCAGTCTGATTCTTGGACAGTCTTACGCTGCAGCATATTCTGATGTTACATTTGACGAAATAGATTCATCACCTAGCACATTTATGGCCGATTATTTTCAAGACTCTACAGTTGTGCAATACGGCGGAGCAAATGAAGTTCTACAGTATGATATGCAAAGCCACACCGTATCTGTTAAAAACCCAGAAAGAGTTTTTATTTTTTATGAATCTGTTAACCATACAACATATAAAATACAATTTGAAGAATATGTCGGTGGAGTAATAGCCTTTAAATATAACAGTTTATAAATATTATTGAATTGGTTTCACTTGAAAAAAAACTGCATACAAAAAGACTAATCTTGTGATAAAAATAGCATATTTTTCTGCTGGTATCATATTTACAGGCTTTGGGCTTGTTGGAATTGTCATTCCTGGCCTACCTACAACAATATTCATGATTGTAGCTGCAGCTTGCTTTTTTCATAGTTCCACAAGAATGTACAACTGGGTAGTGGGTCACCCTCTCTTTGGTGAGAGTGTAATGAGATTTAGAGAGGGGAAGGGAATGCCTAAAAAAGCTAAATACTTTTCAATATCAATGATGTGGTTTTTCATTTCAACTTCAGTATTCGTTTTTCTTTATGCTGCAGCTCCTTGGGTGAAAATAATCATTATAGTATGTGGCATAATCGGCACTTCTTTCATTATAAAACAACCGACTTTTATCAAATAGCTTCTTCTCGTTCTAAAAAACAAATTGATGCTAATACTTTTTAGCAAAGTGGAATTAAGTTTTATGCCTTTATTAACCTAAATAAATATATTCAAAATGAAATTCTTTTTTATTTTTGCAACGACAATACTCGTTACTATGCATGCGGTAGTAGGCCTGCGTATAATTCCCTATTTAAATCTTAACAACACTCTAAAAATTATTTGTTGGAGTTTCGTTGTTGTTTTAGGCATCCTTCCTATTATACCAATGATTCTAAGATCAGGAGGTTATGAAGAAGAGTTTGTAGATTGGTTTTCTTGGGCTGGTTATATAAGCTTAGGATTTTTTGCGTTAACATTCATGGCAGTTATTACAAAAGATCTTATTTATCTCCTCTTAGGTTTTGCGGCAAAATACTCAAGCATATTTGGATATACACCTGAACCTTCTGACCCTCAACGAAGAGAGTTTATTCAAAAAATATTAAGTATTGGAATTATCACAACTACAAGTGCTTCTACTTTGACCGGACTTTATAACGCTCGAAAAGGCCCTACTATAATGAAAACGAATGTGCCGATCAATAATTTGCACAAGGATATGGAAGGACTTAAGATAGCACAAATATCTGATTTGCATGTCGGCCCAACGATTAAAAAAGGTTATGTTGAAAGCGTAGTAAATAAAGTAAATGAGTTGAATCCTGATCTTATTGCCATCACTGGTGATATGGTTGATGGCTCTGTTGATTATTTAGCAAAACATGTTGAACCTCTAAAAGATTTAAGCGCTAATATTGGAAAATTTTTTGTAACTGGCAACCATGAGTACTATTCGGGTGTAGATCAGTGGCTTGATAAAACAGATCAATTAGGGTTTACAAACTTATTAGACAGTCATGAAATAATTAAAAAAGATAATGGAGTTATATCTTTAGGTGGTGTTACAGACTATAGAAGTAAGACGATCAAACCATCTCATAAAAGTGATGCACATTTAGCCTTCCGTGGCGTTTCAAAAGATATACCAAAAATATTATTGGCCCATCAACCATGGAGTATTTTTAATGCTCATGATGCTGGCGCAGACTTACAATTGTCTGGGCATACCCATGGTGGTCAATTCTGGCCATTTATTTATGCAGTGCGAATGGCAAATCCTTACACTGCAGGTCTTCATAATCACCAGGGAACATGGATTTATGTCAACAGAGGAACTGGGTATTGGGGCCCTCCAATGAGGTTGGGCGTAGAATCAGAAATTACCCTAGTTACATTAGAAAATAAAAAAACGCAAAATAACATAATTTCATAAAGTCTCAGTATTAAATTAATTGTCCTTATGATAAAAAATATCATCATAATCTCGATAATTTATTGTTCAACAATAGATATAATTCAAGCCCAGCAATTATCCAAAAAGATGGGAACGCATGTAAATGGAGAACGATATCGAGGCTCATATAAAAATGGAATAAAAGATGGTTTTGGTGAGTGGACTCATCCTGATGGTGATATATACAGAGGTAAATTTAAAGCTGGTGTTAAAAGAGGAAATGGGACCTATACTTTTAAAAATGGGGAGCAATATACCGGCAGTTTTAAAAGAGATAAACAACACGGATTGGGCTCTTATAAATATAATAATGGCGAAATTTTTAAAGGAGAATTCAAAAACAATAAACGCGATGGAAAGGGCTATGTTATTTTTCGGGATGATACCACTAAGTCAGGTATTTGGTTGGGAGATAAATTTGTTAAAAAAGATAGACTGAAAAATGTAACAAGGTATTTGCAAGCTACATATCCATCCTATAAAAAAACAAAAACTTTTCCTCGATTGGAAATATCATCAGTAGAACTCAATATCCCAGGAAACGAAAAAATTCTAGAAACAAATGAAAGCGCTGAACTTGTTATTGACCTAGTAAATAAAGGTGAAAGCAATGCCCAAGGAATTGAAGTCTTTCTAGATTTAAATAACTATTCTGGAGGTTTAGATATTGAAGGATTTAAAATCATTCATAAAATAATACCTGGCAATACAAAAAAAATAATTGCAACAATCTCCGCATCTGAAACAATGGTTACTGAATCCATATCTATTTCAGCATATATAACGGAATCTTTTGGACATGATATTTATGCTCCAAACATGGTTCTGCTTAATACCAAATCATTAACCATTCCTGATTTAGTATTAACTGATATAAAAATTAATGATCAAAACAATAAAAATGGCCTGATTGAACCAGCAGAAGTAATCCGAGCAACAATGTATATTAGAAATAATGGTCAACAAATGGCTAAAAATGTAAGTCTAGCAGTATTATATGGCGACTTTGTATTCAATACTGGAAAATCCAGTTTTGAACTTGGAGACATCAAACAAAATCAAAAGAAAAAAGTTGAATTTTCTTTTTTTGCAATGAGCGAAGCCGAAAAAGAATTACCAATTAGTTTTGAGCTAAAAGAATCAAGAAGCAAGCTTGACCAAATTATTCCTTCCGGATTAGATCTTTACAGAAATAATAAAATCCAAAATTAAATATAATTTTAAACAGATGATTGTTTGTAATATCAAAATGATAGTATGAACGACATACTACATCATCTTTCATATCTAATTAGGTTCAGGAGATTAATTATGACCACATACATAAAAGGATTTATATCGGGGTTTTTTCTATGTTTTTCTATTATAATTTTATCTGGAGCAACAAGCTCCACTCTCTCCTTAGAGCAAGCCAAGCTGATACAAAAGCTGGATAATATTGAGCAAAAAATTGATTTTAATTATAACGTATTGAATAAACATTTGGTTAGAATTATGGCTTACGGTGTCAAAGTTAAAGAAGGTCAAATTGATGGCGTTAGAAACCCT
>CALKMQ010000071.1 GCA_938092125.1 uncultured bacterium | reverse complement strand
TCCACACCAGTTACCATCTCAGTTACTGGGTGTTCAACCTGTATTCGAGTATTCATTTCCATAAAATAAAAATTCTGATTCTTATCTAATAAAAACTCAATAGTTCCAACACCGACATAATTAATGGATTTGGCTCCAGCAATTGCCGCTTTACCCATTTTAAGTCTTAATTTGTCATCCACAGCTGGAGAGGGTGACTCTTCAATTAGTTTTTGATGTCTTCTTTGAATTGAGCAGTCTCTTTCTCCAAATTGAATTACATTTCCTGCTTTATCTGCTAATATTTGAATTTCTATGTGTCTTGGTTCTTCAATAAACTTTTCAATATATAAGTCACCATTCCCAAAACCATTCAAAGCTTCTTGGTAAGCGACTTCATAAAGATCATTTAGCTCTTCTTTTTTTGTTACAAAACGCATCCCACGGCCGCCGCCGCCTGCTGTTGCTTTCAGCATAATAGGATACCCCATTTTTTCAGCTATTTTTTTTGCTTCATTCGGTCCAGATAAAATACCCTCACCCCCTGGAATGACTGGAACGCCGGCTGACTTCATTGTGTTTTTTGCAGTCGCTTTATCTCCCATTGATTTTATCATCTCTGGCCCTGGACCAATAAAGCTAAAACCATTTTCTGAACAAATCTTTGAAAATTCAGCTGATTCTGATAAGAAACCATATCCAGGATGAATAGCATCAGAGTTCGTAATTTCCCCAGCCGCTATTATTCTTGGTATATTTAAATAGCTTTCTGAACTTGCAGGTGGGCCTATGCAAACAGCCTCATCTGCAAATTTAACGTGCAGTGAAAACTCATCAGCAGTGGAATAAATTGCAACAGTTTTAATGCCCAGCTCGTGACATGCTCTTATAATTCGCAGAGCGATTTCACCACGATTGGCAATAAGAATCTTTTTAAACATGCTAAATTGAATTTACTCTATAATAAATAGTGGCTGATTAAACTCGACAGGATCAGAGTTATCAACGAGAACTTTTTTAACTGTACCCTCTAATTCAGATTCAATCTCGTTCATAATTTTCATTGATTCAATAATACATAGCACTTGACCTACTTTAACCTTGTCTCCTTCAGAAACGAAAGGTGGCTTTTCAGGAGTTTGAGAGCTGTAAAAAACCCCTGGCATTGGAGAAAGTATTTTTTCACCAGAATCAATTTTCTCAGTATTACTTTCATGGTTTGTATCATTTGAAATTTTATCATCTTGAATTATAGTTCTCGGAGCTGCGGCAACAGAATTTGATAATATGCTAGAAGCATTTTTTACAACACGAATTTTTCTACCCCAAAATGTAATCTCAATTTCATTCACATTTGAATTTTCTAATATACTTATTACCTCTTTAACTTTATCTTGCCACATTTTTTTTCCTAACCTTTAATTATCTTTTGCTCTTTCAACATAATCGCCACTTCTGGTATCAATTTTTATTCGATCATCTTCATTTATAAATAACGGAACGTTGAGTTCATAACCAGTTTCAACTGTAGCTGGCTTATTAGCCCCAGTAGCAGTATTTCCCTTAAACCCAGGTTCAGTTTTTGTTACAGTTAGAATCACATGCGCTGGAATTCTCACGTCAAGTATCTCATCATCATCAAAAAGAATATCTACATTCATACCTGCAATTAAGTAGTTTTTATCATCTGATATTATATTGATATTTACCATTAATTGTTCATAGGATTCATTATCCATAAAAACAAAATTTTCTCCATCAAGATAAAGAAATTGCATTTCTTTTGCTTCTACTCTAATAAACTCAATTTTCGACCCTGAATTAAATGTGTGATCAATAATCTTCCCACTTTGAATGTCCTTTAACTTTGTTCTTACAAATGCGCCACCTTTTCCAGGTTTAACATGCTGAAACTCAATTACCTTCATCCTTTTAGATTTAAAAATAATTACTGCATTATTGCGAATATCTGCTGTTGTTGCCACAAAAACCTCTTAATTGTTTAATGATATTACAGTTAAATATAAGTTTTCTTAATTACTCTTCAAATGCAGGCTTAATAATAATGCATATGATTTATTTATTAAGAAAAAACTTTTCAATCATATTCATTACTTTGCTTTTATCACTTTCAATGTCAATATGAGAAACCTCAAATTTTGCATATTTTATTAAATCAGCTTTTTCTAAAAATTGTACCAATTCATTAAAGTTATCTTCATTCAAAGAAAAAATATTTTTATTTTGTTTGATTTCTTCTGTCGTCATTTCAAGAGCATTTATGTACTGTACATTCTCAATGAATTCACGAATAATATGGGATAATTCAACGTATATCTCTTTTGTAAACCCAGTGGTTTTTATAGAACTAATTCTGTCTTTTGCAATTTCAAAAGGATTTTTTTGAATACTACTTGAATTTTTACTATGTTTTCTGACTTGTCTCCTGCGCCAAATAATAAAGGCCATATATATTAACAATAGTATAATTATAACTTTGACAATTATCGCATAGGGAATGACTCTAGAAACTTTAATTGGCGGTTTTATTGGTCTGACTATCATAGAATCGTTCGACGCTATTACAGATTTAATATGAATAAATAATTTTTCTGCTTCAATTTGATAACCTTTATTATTGTGTTTTTTTTTAACATTTACATAATAAGAAGGGGTATAAAACTTTCCAGTTTCCCAAAACGCAATTCTAAAACTTCTGCCAATGATAATATTGTCTTCAATAATACTTCGTTGGGAGATAATAGAAAGAGTATCGCCTTCAACAATTAATTCAGGAAATTCTAATTGGGTATCTTTATTTAGATCGTGTATTTTAATATTCCACTGAATTTGATCTCCAATGCTAGCGACAGTGGTGTCAATTTCTGAAACTACTTTTAATGATTGTGCATTTGAGAACGAAAGAGCGAGAAGAAGAGAGAAAATTAATTTAAATTTCTGTTTTATTTTTTACCTCTTTTTTTAAAAAATCTCATTAGCGGCTCAACATAATCTTCAGATGTAGAAATAGGAATGATATCTAGGCCAATCTTTTGCGTGGATTTATAAAACTCATTAGTCTTTTTAGTGTTCGAATCATTCATTTGTTTTAAATAATGATCATTAGATGTATCAATCCAAAATTTTACGCCAGTCTCAGCATCTTCAGCTTTAAGCATACCAATATTGGGGAAATTTTGTTCATAAGGATCAAAAATATTTATGCCAACTAAATCATGTTTACGAGCTGTTATTTTTAAAGAATCTAAAAACCCTTCATCTAGAAAATCAGATAATAAGAATACCACAGCCTTTCTTTTTGTGACTTTCATTAAAAATTCCAACGCATTTTTAATCGAAGTTCCCTTAAAATCTGGCTTCGTGTACAAAAGTTCTCTTACTACTCTCAAGACGTGTGATTTTCCTTTTTTTGGAGGAATATATTTGACTATATCATTTGAAAATAATATTAGACCAACCTTGTCATTGTTTTTTATAGCAGAAAACCCAAGAACGCTAGCGATTTCAGCACTAATACCTTTTTTTTGATAACTTTTTGACCCGAAAGAACCAGAAGAAGATATATCAACTAACAAAATAACTGTTAACTCTCTCTCTTCTTCAAAAACTTTGATAAATGGACTACCAGACCTAGCAGTAACATTCCAATCTATAAGTCTTACATCATCACCAGGCTGGTATTCCCTTACTTCAGAAAATGTCATTCCTCGACCTTTAAAAGAAGAATGATATTCTCCGCCAAAAAAGCTATCTACTAAACCACGAGTTCGAATCTCAATACGTTTTACTTTTCTAAGTATTTCACGTGGCAACATAAATATTAAGGCACTTCAATTTTTTCAAAGAGCCTTGATATAACTTGGTCAGTAGATATTTCTTCAGCCTCAGCTTCATAAGTTAATATTACTCTATGCCTCAATATATCAGCACCTATGTATCTAATATCTTCAGGCGTCACATA
>CALKMQ010000070.1 GCA_938092125.1 uncultured bacterium | reverse complement strand
AGTTCTGATTATACTTTTCCTCAACTAGTTTTCTTTTGCTAAAAACATCATTTAATTTTTCTTGCTCTTTTAATTGCACATTGATAAAAGATTTCTCAACAACATCTTTCTCTTTTAAAAGAAGTTCTTTCCCGTTTACTAATTTTTTCAGTGGTACCATCAATTTTTCGTAGTTCTTTTGAGCTTTTTTTATTTTTTTATTAAAAACAATTATCTCTTTTTTCAATAATGATATTTTGTATTTTATTTTTTTTATTTCATTTTTATGAAAAGATATTTTTTTCAATAACTCTTTTTTGGTGATGCCTAAAGTTTTCTTAAGACCTACTATAGATTTTTGATGGCCTGATATTGATGCCCCCACTAATAAATCAACCTGACTTCCAACGACTTCATAAGGTACTGATGATTCCATTGTTTGTTTTAAAAAAGAAGCATAAGTATCTCCAGATTTGAAACTAATTTTTTTTTCTAATTCTTGAACTTTTGTAGCAGTTATTAATATTTTGTCTTTTAATGTTGCTTCAAATTCCTTAGATAATGATACCTCTGCATTTAATTGTTGGTTAAAAGTGATAATTTTTGAAGATATTCTCTCTTTTGATTTTTTAGACCTTTCTATATGGCTTTCATGCTTTTTTAGTGCTCTTTTATTCTGAAATTTAAATTTTTGGATTTTGTCATTTACTTTTTTCAACTTATGCTCTATATCAGAGTAATTTTTCTCATGAATTTTGATTACTGTCAAAATCTTTGACTCATCTTGCAGCAATTTTGAATTCATATCTAGAAATATTTTCTTTAGTTTTTCTTGCCTTACCTTTTCTTTATCGATTTCAACATTTTGCTCGTTTTGAATTTTTTCTATATTTAAATCTCTATGTGTGTCTACTTCAGCTTCTTTTTGGCTAGTAATAAGTTGTGATTTTTCAATTTCTGTATCTATTAATTTTTTTTCGGCATTCAAACTATTTAATTCTTTTTTCCACAATCTAATTTCACCAAGAACTTGTTTTTCCTCAAACCTGGAACTACTAACCCAAGATTTATTACTTATTATTTCATTTTCGTAATTACTAATCTGCAGTCTTATTTTTTCAATTTTTCTACTTTTTTCTTCATTCACACTCTCTTCTTCTAAACCAGTAAGCTTAATTTTATGATTAATTGATTCAATTTTATCATTTTCTTTTTCAATGTTAGAGACTAGTGCTTCAAAAATATTTACTTTTTTATCTAATCTTATACTTATCGCTTCATGATCCTTCAATGAGTCTTTCAAGCTATCAATTAACGATTCAATTTCAAGCTTACGTTTTTTAAGCTCGTTATTGTTTTGAGTATTACCAAAATCATTTTCAATTTTTTGATTATCTAATAATTTTGAATCATCTTTTAATAGAATAATTGAGTGCTCAACTTCTTTTATAATTTTTTTATTCTGATCTTTTTCTTTTGTTAATGTTTTGATTTTCTTGCAAATAATTTTTCTTTCATAATCATACTTTTTCTTATCCTTTTGGAGTCCATTTTTTTTCTTATTTATATTTATTAATTCATCTTGACATTCATTTAGATGATTTTTGTTTTTCAAATATGAAAGATAATTTAATCTTGTCTCATTTAAGCTTAATCTCAGATTATCTAATTTTTCAGGTAACGTTAATAACAGAGTTGAAATATCAAATACTATTTTTGATTCTTTTATAATTCCCTCTACTTCAATAAAATTATTATTGTTTTCATCTACGATTTTGTTTTTAAAAAAATCGACATGATTTGTTTTAAGTTGCGAAATCGACCAATTAAATGTCTTTACATATCCATCTAGTATTATTTCAAGTGATCTGTCTTCATTATTTTTATTAATTGCATTCACATTGAAATTTATTTTAAAAGTATCATTTTCAAATAACTGTATAGATTTTAAAATGACATAATGAAACTCTATTAACCTTTTAAAAGATTCAATTTCATCCGTGAGAAAAAGAACAATCTTATCATTTTTTTCAATTTCATATTTCAACCCATCAGATTTAGAAGCCTCTTTTCCAATTTCTTTATCGTATATTTTTTTTGAGTTTTCAAAAAATTCTAGATCTTTATATAAATCTTCTTTTAAAAATCTAACATCATTTTCTATAGCCTCTTTTTGTATTTTTTTGTTTTCTAAAATTTGAGTTTCATTCTTTAAATCATTTGAAGTGTTATTAAGTTTAATTTTATGGATTTCATTTTTTATTTTTTCTAATAAATCAGAGTATTCAAAAATCTTATTTTTATAATTATTAATAATACGTTTCTTACTTTGATTAATAGAATCAATCTCAGAATGCAGTTTTCTCTCATTCTGAATCATTTTAGACTCTCTTGATTTTATTTTTTTTAATTCTAAGAGATCGGGCTTATATGATTTAAGCAGTGTTTTTTTTAGCTTCCCACTATTGTGCATTTCGCCTTTTATAGATACTATCTTATCATCAATATCTTTTTTCCTGTCTTCGAGATCTAACAATTCAGTTTCTAAACTTTTGTTTAAGAGTTCGTTATTAGTAATAACCTTTTTTGATATAGGTCCAAATAATTTAGATTGATGTAAAATATTATTTAACTCGTTATCATATGAAACTGTTTGAACAGCGAGCAACTCTATCGCTTTTTCATTTTGTATAATTTTTTCATCTAAAAACAAAATTTTTGATTTTAGACTAGAGATTTCTTCATTTATATTTTTCTTTTGAATTTTTAAACTAGAAACTTCATTTTTAAAATTAAATTTTTCATAAGTTTTCAAGATTGAGTCGTCATCATAAATATTTTTTATATAGGATTCTACTTGGTCTTTTTTATTTGATTGAATGAGAAGTTCTTTTTCAACCTTTTCAATTTTTTTCAATAAATCATTTAATGTATTGTTTCTCTTATTTTTTTCATCATTGTAATTCTTATTAATTATTGAAATTTTATCTTTTGAGGAAATAACGCTATTTTTATAATTACTTATTCGCTTAGAAAAACTTTCATTCTCTTGTAATAATTTTTTCTGGTTGTCATAGATTTTTTCGTTATCATCATAGAGTGATATTTGAGTAATGATTAAATCTATTTTTTCTTTAACGATGCTAATCTCGTTTTTTATCTTAATAATATATTTATCCAATTTGCGTATTTTATTATCGGTCTCATATTTTTGTATTATTATATCATTATTAGAATCACTGCCTATAATTTTTCTAGCCATAGCCTTTACATAATCAAACTTATTGATCTTATATTTTGTTCGATTTAACGTCTTTAATGGCAAATTTTTAAAGTTTACATGATCTACAAGTTTTACTTTTTTATCTCCACTTGCAATTGTGGATGGATAATCAACTAGCCTATATTTTTTTTGAACGATTCCTTTTATCTCTTCTTTTTCTGAAACAACAAGAATCTCAAAAGCCACCAACTTTTTCAAATGGTAATAAATTTTTTCTTTTGGGAATGATATCCTTTCTGAAATTTCAGATGCAGTTAAAGAATTTTTACCAATGCATGATATTATTTTTTTAGGTACAGGCTTTGAAACTGCCTTAATTACGCTTTGGTCAGATAGGTTAGATATAAGGTCTTTAAAACTCATTATTAGTCGTTTGTATTTTATTTTTTGTCATTTCTACAACATTAAAATAAAATAAACTAATTATAGAATATTAAACGTCTATAATTATAGTAAAATAATTTAGCTAAAAAAAAATATCTTCACAATGAGTATACAATTTTATAACATTGTAAAAATATTAGATTTTATATTATTTCAAATTAAAAGAATTTATTTTTACTTTTGCTCTAAATTGTTTTTTAGACTTATTCTAAAAAAATTACATTTCCTGCAAAAATATAATACGATACACTTGAATTTAAGAGATTTACAAAGTTCTACTATTTCATTAGTAGCATTTTATTAATTCTACGCTTATCACTCGCTCTTATCTCTGCAAAATAAACACCAGATGATACTTGCTTCCCAAAATTATCCTGACCGTTCCATGAAATTGAATACTTTCCAAATGACTGTTCTTTTTCCAAGAGTGTTACTACTTCTTTACCCAACATGTTATATACCTTTACACTTACTAATGATCTTTTTGGAAGTGTATAATACATCTTTGTAATTGGATTAAAAGGATTCGGAAAGTTTTTATCTAAAACAAACTCAGATGGTATAATCGTTAAAAGTTCTAATATTTTTGTTTGTACATAACTAGGTTCACCAATTATAACTTTAAGCTCATATCCAAGATTATTGTTTTTGTTAATTACTATGAATTCTTCAAGGATATTTTCATAGACCTGTCTACTTTGGACATCTAGTACTGATACTACTATTCCTTCTGGAAGAGACATAATTTCATTTAATAAAAAATTAATATCACCGGAATTTGACTTTGACTTGATTGAAATATTCCAAACTCCATTTTGCGTATTAGTTGATCTTAAATCTTTTGAAAATTCATATGAATTTCCATCATTATGTGATAAGGAGACAGATAGACCATTTTCAATTTTTGGTAATTCAGGAAAATCCGAGTTGTCTATTTCATCTAAGGACTCGTTTCTTCTTCCAATCATTACTGAATGATCAACATTAAGTTTTGTCTCAGCATTTATTAAAATAAGCCATTCATCATCATTAGACTTTCTTGAAATATTTCTCTGAAACTCATCTTCATTGAATGGAATTAAGTTAATCGAAGCATCTTCCGAATCAGTATATATGGCATAACCAGCCCAAGGGTTCATTATATTTTCTTTTAATACCCAACCATCTCTATCTAAGCTGTCACCAAAAAAATACAAATCAGATACAATACTTAAATCTGATTCAACGTTAACAGGAAAAGCAAATGGACTCCCAATCATATTCCAACCTTTTTTCAGATTAATTTTATATTTTTGTAATGGAACTGCAGTTCCAGAATCTGAACTAAAAGGAACAGCCTTTTCATAATTATGTTTAAACCAATAAGCATTCCCAGGCTCAACTGATTCTGGTAAAAGCCATTTATTCTCTAAATTATCCCAAGCATAAAAGACATGCCCCTCATCCTTTGGGTTCTTAATAAGTGAATCACTAACGTTTCCAGGGAAAGATATCATTCTCCATTTATTTGAAACTACACCATTAGGGTATCCACTATTTTCAATTTGAGTATTTAATTCATTAGCTCCATATTTTATTGAAGGATAAAACGAAGGACTGTTTCCTTCATTTTCTAAATTGTCGATACCTTTTACATATGCTCTAAAATTATTCACTGTAATTAAAGAATCATGTATACTAACCTCATAAAGTGAATCATTCAACGCAACCATAGGTAAAATTATTTCTTCAAGTTCTCCTCCCTTTTGCAAATGAAGATTCGCCGTAGCAATACCATTTAGATCTTTGACAACACCAATTACATTAATTGGCAAACCGCTCTTAAAAGTATTGTCTTGCATAGAAAAATAAACTTCAGGAGGAACCATATTTAGAGTTTGAATAACACCAATCATACCTTGAGATACAGAAAAAGAATCTGAAGAACTAGCAAATGATGTTTGACTAGATGTGCTAGAATTAATATTGTAAATACTTGAACTTGAAACAGCTTGACCTGAGGTAATTTGAAAACCATTGATTTTATAGTCTTGTCCATAAAGAATTCCTGACAAAATAAAAACTGTGGATAAAATTATGTTTATCATATTATTTAATTTCATATAATAGCCTTATTATGAAGAAGTATCACCAGATATAACAAAAACATTACTACCTAGATGAACTAAAGTCATGATAGCATATTGACCTGATGTTTTTTTACCGTTTTTATTATTTAGTGTTGCACTACCACTACTTGATGCAGTTAAACTTACTTGACCGGCCCCGCTCTGGATAATCATGCAATTAAAACCAGTAGGAAGATTGTCTGGTATAGTTATAGTAATGGCACTACCACTAGAACAATTAATAATTGTTCCATTATCTGTAGCTGCAAGAGTTTTTGATGTTCCAGACTCACTGCTTATATCTGCTCCAAAACCAGTTAATGGGCTATCATTAAAATCTGTTTTGCCTGTTCCATCTGGTGCTATTGTTACATTACCATTAGCTCCATCTGTAATTGTAATAGAACCAGTTGTCGAGTTTCCTGTTTTAAGCGTTACATCATAATCACCATTGGATTTGAAAATGCCTGTAGCGCTACCCGTACCAGCTGCTACCTCGCCATTGAGGATTAGTGTTCCATCTGTCGCATTTGTAATCGTCTCATCATTCTCTAAACTAATACCAGCAGCATGAACTGTTGCTCCTTTATCTTGAGCCATATAAACTGCAGTAACATCAGCATTACCTAGCGTTACTGAATTATCTGCCTGCCCTGTTGAGTTATAACCAATTACTGTCTGATTTGTTGCATCAGCTGCGCTAGGGTCAGTACTTGCACCAATTAAAACGTTTTGAGAACCTGTTCCTAAAGCATCACCAGCTTTGGACCCCAATCCAGTATTATGAGTACCTGTAGTATTTAATTTTAAGGCCTCAGCGCCAATTCCAGTATTGTCACCTGCTTCAGTATTTTTACCTAAAGCTACATATCCTAAAGCTACATTTTTATCACCAAATGTGTTTTCATCAAGTGCATATGACCCAACTGCAACATTAAATTCACCTCCGCTAGTTTGAGCAGCTAAGGCATTTCTTCCAATGCCAATATTATTTCCTAAAGTTGTATTGTCCGCAAGTGCATTGTAACCTATAGCTATATTATCAGAGCCTGTAGTATTATCAGACAAAGCGTTATTACCTAGCGCAGTATTATTATCACCTTCTGTTATTGCATCCAAAGACCCTCTACCAACTCCTGTATTATATTCTGCTGCATTTAAGGTTCCTGTTGTTTCATGGCCAACGAGTAATGATTCTGTAAAGTTTGCACCTCCAGATTTAGCATCATTTAATGACTCTAAACTAGAAATAGACCCTACATACGTAGCTACGTCTGACATCGCTACTTGTTTCATAGCACCATCGTCATTCAAAACAACTCTGTCAGCAGCTACGATTGTAGTAGACGTTGCTGATGTACTGCCGTCAAGAATATTTAATTCTGCCGTAGTTGAAGTAACGCCATCTAAAAGATTTAACTCAGCTGTTGTCGAAGTAACCCCATCAAGAATATTTAATTCCGTTGCCGTAGAGGTAACTGATAAATCAGATAAAGCACTTACTGACCCAACTCCTTTTGCATTTAACTGCGTCTGGATATTAGAAGTAACACCATCAACATAATTTAATTCTGCCGTCGTTGCTGTCACTCCATCCAAAAGATTCAACTCCGCTGTCGTTGAAGTAACGCCATCAAGAATATTCAATTCTGTTGCCGTTGATGTGATAGCATCTATAAGCGAAGCCTGATCTGTTGTAATTCCTGTCTTCGCTGTATTCGCTGTAATTGCCGAAGCTTGAGATGTCGTAATACCTGTCTTTGCTGTATTCGCTGCAACAGCAGAGTTTGCCGCTACTAAATCATCTGTATAACCAACCTTGGCTGTGTTTGCTG
>CALKMQ010000069.1 GCA_938092125.1 uncultured bacterium | reverse complement strand
TACCATGGTTATTCAAAGTAGCAGTGCTACAACGGTGATGTTAGTTAGTTTTGTTAATTCTGGGCTTTTGACATTTGTTCAAGGCTTAGGTGTCATACTCGGTTCCAATATTGGAAGTACTATCACAGCTCAGATTGTTGCGTTTAAAGTCACAGACTACGCTCTAGCCCTAGTTGCTGTTGGTGCTTTAACGGCCTTGTTTTCAAAGAAAGATTCTACAAAAAATATTGGATTTGTAATTCTTGGGTTTGGCTTGCTTTTTTATGGAATGAAAGTGATGTCTGATACAATGAAGCCACTTCGTTCAAACCCGATGTTCAATGATATTTTAATTAGCCTTGAAAATCCATTTATGGGTATTTTAGCTGGCGCTGCATTTACTGCACTCATTCAAAGTAGTAGTGCAACTACGGGTATCGTTATTACTCTCGCCAGTGGAGGTTCAATAACGCTTGAGGCAGGTATACCACTTATACTTGGTGCAAATGTAGGAACATGTGTGACGGCTGTGCTTGCTGGGTTAAATGCTTCAAGGGAAGCGAAGAGAGTTGCAATTGCCCATGTAACATTTAATTTGATTGGTGTAGGGCTTTTTTGTTTTTGGATTCCAACCTTTGCAGAGTTTATTGCTCAAACATCTGATAATATCCCCAGGCAAATTGCAAATGCACATACTATTTTTAACATTCTGGCAACCGTCGTATTCATTCCTTTTACTCCTCTAGTAGGAAAACTAATTTTAAAATATTTTCCAGATGAAAATATCAATCGTGATATAAGCAAACCAAAAGTAATGCATCTAAATGATGACGTTTTTGATACTCCAACTGTCGCTATCTCAAACGCTCAAGCTGAAATAAGAGGAGTAATTGGTTTACTTGAAAGAGTTGTTGGTTCTGTTTCTAGACCATTTATTTCAAATGATTCTTTACATGATATCGAAAATGAAGAAGAAGATTTTGAAGCGGGTCTTCAAAATCGCATGGAAAAGATTACTTTTTTGAATAATGAAATATCATCTTATTTAATAAAAGTCAATAATCAAGATCTAAATGATGTGCAATCAAGGGAAGTTTTCACTCTAGTTTCCGTTGTGCACAATATTAACTCTGTAAAAAACAGTGTAAACCTTAGATTACACGATTTACTAATAAAAAAAGAGAGCCAATCTAAAGAACTATCTGATAATCTTATTCAAGAAGTTGAATCCTATCATAAAAAAATTATCAAGCAGATAAAAAGGTTGGGTAAGTTTTTTGAAAAATATGATAAAGATAAAATAGATAAAATTGTCAGTAAAGGTAAAAAGTTTAAAAACCTTGAAGAAAAATATCGAATTGAGCACATAAAACGTTCAAATTCCAATAACGAAGATGATGCTCAAAAACAGATTTATCTGGACCTTATGGATATGTTAAAAGAGATAAGCATCTTTATTGATTTAATAGCAGAAAGATTAGCAGAGCTTGATACGGCTGAATAAAAGATTTTTGTAGAAATAAATATATTTTATTCTAATTTTAGGTATGTCTAAAAAAACTTACACAGGTCAGAGTCATGTTCAAAAAGTAATTTTTAATTTGGCAGCTTTTATGATAGTTGTTGCTGGATTAAGAGCGGCTAGTGATATATTGATACCTTTATTGTTGGCAATTTTTATATCGGTAATTGCAAATCCACTCGTTACAAAGCTTAGATCAAAAGGCATACCTATTTTGGGTGCTATCTTAGTAGTTATTTTTGGAATTGTTGCTGTAGGAACGGGTATCGCGTCTCTGTTAGGAACTTCTTTGAGTGATTTTAAAGAAAATCTTCCTAGATATAAAGAAATGGTGAACGCTTCTGCTACTAGTTTTCTCGAGTTCTTTGAGCAGTTAGGATTGCAAATTTCTGGCTCTGCAATTATTGAAAGGTTTGATCCTGGCGCTGCAATGTCATTGACTTCATCATTGCTATCTGGTTTTGGCGGTGTTCTAAGCAGTGGCCTTCTAATTCTATTGATGGTTGTTTTTATGTTGCTCGAAGCAACAATATTTAGATTCAAAATCAGACATATATTTGGAACTCAGAGTGATGGCGCTAGCCAAGTTGATTCTTTTTCTGATACAGTCAATAGATATATGCTTATCAAAACAGGCACTAGTTTAGCTACAGGTTTTATCGCCACAATTTGGTTAATGTTTTTGGGTGTTGATTACCCTTTATTATGGGGCTTCTTAACTTTTTTATTCAATTATGTTCCGACAGTTGGTTCAATTATAGCAGCCGTGCCACCAGCGTTACTGGCATTAATTCAATATGGTGTTGTGACATCATTATTGTCACTATCAGGTTATTTATTCATAAATATATCGATAGGAAGTATTTTAGAACCGCGATTATTAGGTCATGGTTTAGGTCTCTCTACTCTGGTCGTTTTTATATCTCTACTTTTCTGGGGCTGGGTATTTGGACCTGTTGGTATGGTACTATCTGTCCCGTTAACAATGACAATAAAAATCGCGTTATCAAATTCTGAAAGTGCTAGGTGGATTAGTACATTAATGGATGCTCCTATGACTTTTAAATCTGAAGAATAGTTATTTTTTTATTATTGTCGCTAGGTATCCTGCTAACATTGCCAAAATTACAGACGGCAGTAGTACATCTAGTTTTTCAAAATAAACACCAATATTTTCCAATTTCGGTACCAAAAATTTAAAAACAGGTACAGATAAAAATCCTGTAATCATGGATGAAATCGCCCCGTTTTCATTAAAATCACTCCAAAAAATTGATAGTATAATTACAGGGCAGAATGTAGCTGCAATACCTGACCAACCAAAAATAACAAACCAAAATATAGTTCGATCAGGAGATAAGATCGACACACTTACTGCAACAAATAAAGCAAAAAGCGCTAACCCTAAAGTAATTTTTTTAGAAAATTTTATCAGAGTTTTCTGATCAATAAGTGGATTTACAATTTTTTGGTAAAAATCCCTTGTTACTGCACTAGAAGCAACTACAAGTAATGAATCTACTGTTGACATAACCGCAGATAACAATGCAGCAATATAAATACCGACAACAATTGTTGGCATGATTTCTATTAAAAGTAAATACAATACATTTTCACCAGCGGGCCCTAAAACTGTTTCGGGATTTTGACTGCTTGTAGTTAAGATGAAACGTCCGATCATACCAATCATGACAGCGCATGAGCTTGATACCAATGTATAAATGGTAGCGACAATTTTCCCTTTTTTTATTTCTTGGGTATTTTTTATTGCTATAAATCGAACATAAACTTGAGGTGACCCTAGAAAACCTATGCCTATTGATAATAAACCTATTACGGATAAAAAGTTCATGAACGTAAATCCACCATCACCCCAAATATTTACTAAAGCAGGGTCGATATCTTTAAGTGTGTGCAAAAAATTTGCTCCATTAGGTAATTGTAAATAAGCAGTAATAGGAAGAACTAATAAAGCTAAAAACATCATAGATCCTTGAAAAAGATCAGACCACGCAACGGCTAAAAACCCTCCAGAAAATATATAAACTACAACTATTCCAAACCCAATGAGAATGCCAAAATAATAGTTATAACCTAAAAAAGATTCAAAAGTTTTACCAGTTATGTCTATCTGAGCGCTAACATAAATAACTACAAATACAGATAGAGCTGTTGCCGCAATAATTCTTATTGTATTTGTTTTTGATTTGAAATGACTGTGCAAGAAGTCAGGTACTGTTATTGATTTATAGTCATCAGTAAGGGTTTTAAATTTTTCAGCCATAAAATGCCAAGAAAGAAACACGCCTAAAACTTCTCCAAGTACAATCCAAAACGCACTAAAGCCCATTACAGCACCCATACCCGAAACACCCAATAGTAACCACCCTGATTCTCCCGTTGCTCTAGCAGATAGTGCTGCAATCCAATAGTTCAGTTTTTTACCACCTACATAATAATCGCTAATATTATTAACATTTTTTGAAGCAACAACACCAATGGCTATCAAAATTGAAAAATAGAGGACTAAAATTATTTCCATTATCAAAAATCAGGTAATTTATAATTTATTTTGACTATACATTCTTACAAAGTAACCTATTTTTATTTTAATAATGAAATATTAAGATATTTCATACTAAAGGTTGATTTCATATTTATTATTATGATTATAGTCTTTTAAGAAAATGATTAGGTGCATGTATGTTAAATTATCATTACAATATAATTAAAAATAATTATGCCTAAACAAATTTTTATATCAATATTTTTTGTCTTCATTTATTTTTCTGAGCTAAATGCATGTAAAATTTGGGCTATTATATCAAAACAGGATCGTTCTCTAAATATCCAAAGCCAAGATGAATTATTTTTAATCAATGAGCAATTAGGTGTTTATTACAATCAGAGTCAATATAATGCAAATGGTTGGTCAGTTTTACAATATCCTTTATCTCAAACTGCTGATGAAATAAGTGTTTACAGGTCTGCCTTACCAGCAAATTATGATTCTCTTAATTATTGGAATGAGATGCTTTCTCTTTTTAATGATTTTCATTCAAAAATAGCGATTGCTCATCTTCGTGCAGCAACATCTGGTGCTAGTGATATTCCAAACCCTCATCCATGGGTTTTTGAAGGAGAAAAAACTTTTTCTTTCGTACACAATGGTGGGGCATCAAAGGATTTATTGTATGATATTATAACAGAATATGGAATTAATGATGAATGGTTAATTCAAAATCCTCCTCAAACTTTTGGAGCTGGAGATTGGAAATCAGAAGGGTGGAGTGCGGTTGTGGATTCTGAACTAATTATGCTTTTAATTATGAAAATGATTACTGCTCAGGGAGATGTGATTGAAGGATTAAATATAGCTTTAAAATTAATGCTTGAAGCTGGCATAAATCCTTACATGATAAACTTCGTTTTTTCTGACTCTGATAACCTTTATGTGTATGGTGGGGTCAATGGACTTAAAATTTTAGAAACAGAGGGATATTATTCTATAATGACTACCCCACCAGCATCAGCTTCTGATTATACATGGGAGCCCATTGCATCAAATGAATTGGTGGTCATTAATCCCAATGAGCTCGTTAGGTACCCTACTTTTGTCATTCTTGAAAATGACAATTCTGATCTAGTGATTCCAAGAAATCCAAAGCTATATAATCCTTACCCTAACCCATTTAATGGTCGAATATCTTTGCGCTTTGACGTTGATACACTAGAACCCGCATTTATATCGATTTATACTATTGATGGTAAGAAAGTCTTTGATAGGCAAATTAGTAAAATAGATAAAAATAAAGGTGAAATTTATTGGAGTCCGAATAGCAGTTCAGCATCTAACATATCAAGTGGAATATATATAGTTCAACTAATCTCAGAAGGGACAGCAAGTTCATCAAAGATAATGTTTATAAAATAAACAATTATTTTGTAATATCGCCGGCACTGTTGTAAATGTACACAAAAAATTAGGAGCTATCATCTTGCCAAAAACTAAAGCCAAGCAAAAAAAAGAAAAAGTTGATGTAAAACAAATCGAAAAAGAAGTCGAAGCTATATCGAAAGAAGCAAAAGGCAAAAAAGGCGCTGAGGATAAAAAAGCAGATGCGGCCGCACCCAAGACAAAAAAATCAAGTAAGGTCTCAAGCGGAAGTATAAGCATGTATCTTGCTGAAATAGGTCAATATAATCCTCTGCCTCCAGAAAGAGAAGTTGAGTTAGCGATCAGAATTCAAAACAATGATGAAGCGGCTATGAAAGAACTTGTTGAAGCAAATCTTCGTTTCGTTGTTTCTGTTGCAAAAAAATATCAAGGTAATGGCCTATCTCTTGCTGATATAATAAATGAGGGTAACCTTGGATTAATAAAAGCAGCAAAGCGTTTTGATCATACAAGAGGTTTTAAATTTATTTCTTATGCTGTTTGGTGGATTCGCCAATCAATACTCCAAGCACTAGCCGAACAATCTAGGTTAATTCGTTTGCCTTTAAACCGTGTAGGAACTATTACGAAAATAACTCGTGCTGCTGAAAAATTAGAAGCAGAAGTTGAGAGACAGCCAAAAGGTGACGAAATAGGTAATCAATTAGAAATGAGTGGAGACGAAGTATTAATGGCCATGCAATATTCTAGAAGACATAGTTCGCTGCATTCTCCGTTTCAAGATGGTGAGAACAGTAGTCTTCTTGATATAATCGAAGATGATCAAGCAGAAGAGCCAGAAGCTAATATCATGCGAGAATCGATGTCTGAAGAGGTAACCGGTGCTTTAGAGACATTATCCGGTAGAGAAAGATCTGTTCTTGAAATGTATTTTGGTATCAATCGAGATAGTGCAATGACATTAAATGAAATTGGTGAAGAATTTGATCTTACTCGTGAAAGAGTTAGACAAATTAAAGAAAAAGCAATTCAAAGATTGAGACATCGATCAAGAAGTAAAAGTTTGAGAAGATACTTAGGATAAATTAAAAAAGGAGCTCTGCTCCTTTTTTTTCTTATTTAAACAATATTTTTCCTGTTTTTAAGCTGTTATTGTTTTTAAAAGCTTTTAGTTATTTTAATTTATAATCAAGAAGGTTAATATATTGAAGAAACTATTTTTTACGATTTTAGTATTTTGCTTAAGTGGCGTTTTATTTGCAAATAATGCTACTCCAGATCGATCTGTTGATATTCTCCATAGTTTAATTGACATAAAAATCGATATTTTATCTGAAAAAGTGACTGGAAAAGTTACTCATTCATTTAGTCCCTTAGGATCTGCTTTGTCAGAACTTGAACTTGATGCAGAAGATATGATTGTCAGAAGAGTTCGAATTGGAAACAAAGATATTCCTTTTTTTCAAAGTGAAGAAAAGTTGCATATGGATTTATTAAAAAATTATGCATGGTCAGATACTCTTGATGTTACAATAAACTACACGGCAACTCCTCGCACCGGTTTATATTTTTTCAAACCTGATTCACTTTATCCTAATCGAAAAATGCAAGCATGGACTCAAGGAGAAGAAACAGATAATCATCATTGGGTGCCGATGTATGATTATCCTAATGAAAGGGCCACTTTTGAATGTATTCTAACTGTTGATAATAAACTCAAAGCTATTTCTAATGGAGAGCTAGTTTCTCTTCAAGATAATAAAGATGGAACGCATACATTTCATTGGAGAGAAAATTTTCCAATGGTAGGGTATTTAATCTCTTTTGTCGTAGGTGATTATGTTAAAGTTGAAGATTATCATAAGGATATACCAGTTGCTTACTGGGTTTATCCTGAAAATAAAAATGAAGCTTTTCGTTCGTTTGGTAAAACTCCAGACATGATTGATTACTTTAATAATTTAACAGGAGTTTCTTATCCATTTGAAAAGTATGATCAAATAATTGTTTCAGAATTTATGTGGGGAGGGATGGAAAATATTACTTTAACTCACAATTCTGATAGGACAATGTTTGATTCAAAGGCGCATCCTGATCACAGTAGTGATGGTCTCGTTGCGCATGAGCTAGCGCATCAGTGGTTTGGAGATATGATTACCACTCGAAATTGGGCAAATATTTGGCTCAATGAGGGTTTTGCAACATTCTTTTCCAGGTTGTATTTGACAAAAGATAGAGGAAATGATGAGGGTGACTATATAAGACTTGGTGAAATAAGAAGCTTCAAACGTGCAGATAAAAATAAAAGAAGGCCGACTGTTGACTTTGTTTACGATGAACCTTTCGAACTTTTCAGCAGCCACGTATATGCAAAAGGCAGTTTGATTTTAACCATGCTTCGTGATGTACTTGGGGAGGAAGGTTTTTGGAGATCTATACGGAATTATACCAAAGAAAATAAATTAAAAAATGTGGAAACCAGTGATTTAAAAAAGACAATTGAAATGACCACGGGGCAAAATCTTGATTGGTTTTTTAAGCAATGGCTTTATGAACCTGGGTTTCCTGATTATGATGTTTCATGGAATTATAACCAAAGAAAAAAAGAACTTTCAATCCATGTTAAACAAACTCAGAATCTAAAAACGACAAGTTTATTTAAAATGCCAATTAAAATTATTGTTGATAACGGAGAGAAAAAAGAACACGTTATTT
The DNA here is from genome assembly GCA_938092125.1 of uncultured bacterium. Taxonomy (GTDB): domain Bacteria; phylum Fidelibacterota; class Marinisomatia; order Marinisomatales; family UBA1611; genus TMED80. Next base: position 1,885 of record CALKMQ010000069.1, on the reverse strand, counting down.
GGGTGGATGATTTAGATTCTGTTTACAAAATAAAGTCTGATAAAAGACCTAAAATGGTAATATTTAACTCTGGGCAAAGAGTTCCTTCAAATTTAAAAATGCAAAAATCAGTTGCTGATCTCAAATATCAGCTACAAAACGCATCAAATGCTCTAGATCGAATTTGGGCTGCACATGAGCTTTCCAAGAAAAAAGGTCGAAAAGTCGTAGAATACGCATTGATGGAAGCTGCTAAAAGGGATTTATTTTGGGCTGTAAGATCAGAAGCTTATTCTGCATTGGGCAGACTTAAAACAAATATTGTTTCAGAAGATATTGAGTGGGTTAAAAGAGAAGAAGTAGACAATAGAGTGAAGAGATCATTTATTAGAATAATGAAAAATCAAAAAAACAATTTAGAGGTGAGTAAATTTTTAGAAGATATAATTATTTCTGATACTAGTTATTATGCTATTTCTGAAGCAATTAGAACCTTAGCTATTGTTGATACTGCTAAGGCAAAACCACATGTTGATAATTTACTCAATACTGAATCACATAATGATGTAATTAGGAAGTCAGCTCTTTCTTATCTAAGCCTAGTCCAAACAGCATCAAATTATATGCGATTAAAAGATTTAGCTAAATATGGTAATTTCAGTTGGCCTTCTAGACCAACGATAATTTATGAGTTATCAAAATATCAGAAAAAGAGGCCTAGTACATTTGATTTTATTTTATCATTTTTTGATGATAATGATAGGTTTGTAAGAATGGCAGTAATAGCGCAGGTTGGAAATTATGGTAGTGAATCAAATTATTCATTGCTCGATGTTATGGTAGAGAAAGACCCCGTACTTTCTATCAATGCAAAAAGAGCAAAATCTAAAATTGAGAATAGAAAGAAAAGTACGTCCAAAAGGTCCGATTCAAAAGCAGTAGAAATTTTAGATAAAAAACTTAAAGCAATAAAAAATATTTTAAATGATTAATGAGTAGTTTTTCGATTTGGCTTCTTCTAGAAAAAGAAAGTCGTTCAAACTATAGAAAAATTACTAAATCAATTTCTAAGCGTTTGAAAGCGCCAATTTTTGAACCTCATTGTACAATATATGGTCATTTAAATACAGATATTGAAATTTTAAAACCTTTTGTTACAGAGCTAGCTAAAAACTATAATCAATTTTCAGCAGGTGTAAAAAAAATAAAAAGTGGAGATTCTTTATCTAAATCATTATATGTCTCTATTAAAAATAGTGGTGCCATAAAGCAACTAAATACCATCTGTAAAAATAAATTCAGTGGGGTAAGAAAATATGGTTTTGATCCGCACATTAGCATTGCGTATGGCATTTTTTCAAAAGAAGAAATATATTTTGCCACAAAGAATATCATAATTCCTGACCATGTAGTATTTAATGGTTTATCAATAGTTAAAACTGGTAAAAATGTAAAAAATTGGGAAACTGTATTTCAAAGGCAATTTTAGACCAATTTTTTTGCTAAAATTATCATTGGTTTTTTTATGGTTATTAAATAGTTTGTAAAAAAGTGAGGAAAAAAAATGAAGTTTAAATTAAATATTTTATTAATTGTCATCAGTTTTTGTCTGCTAAATTGTTCAGTTTCTTCGAATGCTGAAGAAGCTAATATTTCGCTTCCAACAATAATGTGTGGGATGTGCGAATCAAACATTGTGGATGCTTTTTCAAAGACTGAAGGAATATTAAAAGTAAAAGTTGACCTTGAAAATAAAAATGGCAAAGTTTATTTTAATCCACAAAAAGTTTCTCTTGCTCAAATTGAAACACAAATATCAATAGCGGGATACCAAGCAAATGAAACGATGGCAGTTAAAGAAGCCTACAACAAGCTTCCTAGATGTTGTAAAATTGACGGATAAAAT
>CALKMQ010000068.1 GCA_938092125.1 uncultured bacterium | reverse complement strand
TGCAGATATTTGAGCAGTCTCACTGTGCTGATAACCAGTAACATTGGAAAAATTGATAGATAATCCATTAATAATTTTTTGACCAGAATTAAAATCAGTTAAAGTAACTTCTTGTAAATCATCAAAAAGTTCAAAAGAATTCGAACCTATTTTTGCTCTTAGCTGGTACTTTGATCCAATTATAACAGTATTGTCATAGATCGGTGTTGAAAAATTTATAGGCGAGTTTAAAGTTGCAAAAGAAGAACCATTTAAGTTCCCATTTATCTGATTTGAAGTTAAGTCATTTAAAACAGTCCCTGTTGACTCATCAGCTTTCCAATAGCTAACCAGCCCGCTTTCATTCCCCTCAAGTGTAATACCCTTGTTTCCTTTTATCTGCAAACCAGTTCTAACAGTATTCCAGAGACGAACTTCATCTATGTTCCCATTAAAAAAATAATCAGTCCCAGCTTTATTAAAAGATCCAATGTAAAGACTACCAGAATTAGCGGCCCATGCGATTTGACCAGATACTACTTTTTCATCAGCCACCGAACCATTTTTATATAATGTTAACTTTGTTCCATCATAAGAAGCGGCTAAATGAGTCCATTGCCCAGAAGGAGCTGAAGCATAAGGAAGACTCGTCCATTGGGAAACAGAATTAGATTGCGTTTTGATAAAGAACCTCCACCCTGTTGCGTAATAAGCAAAACCATATCCAAATTGATTACTGCCATCTTCACCAAAACTAATAAGTCCTCTATAATTATCTGAATCAGTACTATTCGGCTTAATCCACAACTCAATCGTAAATTGATCTGAAAATTTATAAATTGAGTTTCCACTTATAACTACACGGTCATCCAAACCATCAAAAGAAATTGAGTTACCTTGAAAATAATTAAAATCAACGACGGCAGAGTCCTCAGGCACTGTAACATCAATTTCCATACCTGTATTAGTACTATTCCACTTTCCTGAAAATACATTTCCGCCCTGAGTGGTTATTATGTCACCAACATTAAAAGGAGGTGGCGGAGTCCGATCAATCGTTACTCTACTATTATCTGTAGTGCTTTTAACAGTAGCCCCATCAATGCCACCATCTAACGCAGTAAAATCAATGGAAAATGTTAATGGCCCATCGGCATCTGCACTACTAACAATATATGAAGCTATATAAGAATTTCCGCCCTGGGGTATAACTGTTGTTTCAAATCCATTTATTTGAACATATGGTAAGGTTAAAAGACTTTGTTCACTTGTAAACGATAGCGTTACATTGTCGCCTTCAATTGCAGATTGAATATCAGTTGTATTATCTGATTCTATATGAACATAAGATAATTTGGGTAATGTGATAACTTTTAGGTTATCAATTATCCAAGCATCAATAAAATATGAGTCCGTTCCATATGCCTTCCATCTTAGTTTTAGAGTACCCGTTTCGGTAGAAACAACAAATGTTTCAGTCCTTAAACTAGCATCAAAATCATCGCCCGCGCCCACTCCGCCTACTTCATATTTCAACATTTCTGACCAGCCATTACCACCATCAGCTTCAATGACCATCCCATTTATATGAGCGGTAGGATTATCCCAGTAGTCTAAAGCAATAGTAAATTCAACCAGTACAGCATTATTATCGCCAACATCAATATCAGGACTTTGCATACTTAATTCATATGAAGTCTCAAGTTCTGATTGGGGGTCATTACCAGATTCAGCTGGGTGAGTATCGCCTATGGAAACATCATTCGGTAATGGAATACGAGGGAAATAATAGAATACAGCTGCCGGAGGCGTAAATCCAGGGTCAGACTGAAATGAATTGTCGATTCTCCAATTATGCTGACCAAAAGATGTGTAAACCTCTCCTGTTTCAGGATTAATATATTGATCAAATGACCAATCTGTTGGCCAAGTTCCACTATTATCGAAAGTTTCAGTAAAGAGTATATCTGCTTGTAAAAAGCTGAATAATAAAAATAAAAAACTATATTTTTTCATTATTGAATGATTATTGATGCTTCCCTTGTTCCATTAATTGGAATAATGGTTTCATCAAACTTGATCAATTGGCACTCAGAAGAATCATAACTAATAATACTTGAACCAACTGCTTTAGGTTTAAACCAAATTTCAGCAATGTGTGTTAGACTATCAATTGAGATGTCAGATATACTTAAATAATACGCATATATATCTAAGATACCTTGATTTTCCACATATGTAAATAAAGGTGTTGTCTTATTAGAGTCCGTTATACTTCCCGGACCTATCCAACCTGGAGCAATAGAATCGATTTCTAATAAAGAATTATCATATTTAATATTTAAATGTGCCCCTGAAAAAGGCATAATAGAAGTATCCGAGAAAACTGCATAAGCACCTACTGAAACTGTATCAGAAATTGTTCTGGTTTGTTCTTTTGGAAAAAATACTACTGATGGGGGGAAAACACCTAGTTCTTCATTAGCTTCATTATCATTAGGGTTATCAAGATTATTATCATAAACAGTACAATTTGAGAAAAGGACCGTAATTAGGAATATAGAAACTAAACGCAACTTAATTTATTAATTAACTTGAGGAACTTTAGAATTCCATTTTTGAATAATATCTTTTTTAGGCCTTGGCCCAACAATGTATGCATGAATTCCGTTAGCAAGCCATAACGAACTTGAAGCTATACTCGTATATATTAAAGCAGAATTATATTGCTTATGCTTTGCCCATTCACTGTTAGATAAAGATCGGTATTCATCAAACTCTACTTGTTCAGAAGATTCTTCGTATAACTTTGAGTAGTTCTTAAAGTTTTTAACAGACTTATTATAACTCAGATAACTCATTAATACAGATGTAAGTAATACTGATTCTAAACTTGAAATCACTACACCTGAGTTATAGGCATCAGAATAAAATTGGCCCCAGCCAGGCAAAAGTAAAGATCTAGCCATTGCTCCCTCTGGAGTTTTGTCTTGGATTATTTCAGATGGTTCATTGTATAAAATTGACTCCCTCTGATTTACCCACTCTTTATCTATTTCTCTAAAAACATCACCCACCCAAAGCTTCAATTCATTAACTTTACCTTTATAATAACTAGTAACGTCAACTATCCTCCGCTTTATAAGACCGCCAGATCTAGTATTAAACATTTGACCTTCTAATAGAAATCTATTGTTCTCACTTTCTATTTGATGAAATAGTATATAGTCAACGTCAAAGTCTGAACCAAGTTTTCTAATCAACGACATCCTAGCAGATGCTGGGTTTACCAAGCTATCTAATGAACTTAAGAACGGAGAAGTATCTTCACTATTGACAAAGTTTTTACTAGGAAAAAAATTTGAAATCGATGCATCAACAACTTTACTATCGTATTCATTTAAAATGAGAACGGAAAGTGATTCAGTCTTTGCTTGAATTAATCCAAGAAATAAAATAAGTCCTAAATAAACTTTCATTTAATTAATCAAGGTTTTATAACCATTCCTTTTTTTAG
>CALKMQ010000067.1 GCA_938092125.1 uncultured bacterium | reverse complement strand
AAGTAATATAGTAGGCAAATTTCAATCTTACTTCTTTACCAACACTCAGCCTAAAAAACTTTTTAGGAGGATCTTCCATAAAATCATTTCTATCAATAAATATTTCTTTTGAAAATGCAATTTTTCGTTTACCTGCGCTTTCATCTTCAGGATTATTTTTTGCATCTAGATATTCAACTTTATCATCTGGGTAATTTGTAATGATAATTTTTATAGGATCTAAAACTCCCATTACTCGCGGAGCTTTCTTATTAAGATCCTCTCGTAGAGCATTTTCTAATTTAGCAACGTCGACGATTGCATCTCTTTTTGTTACTCCAATTTTATCAGAAAAGTTTCTGATTGATTCTGGTGTATATCCTCTTCTTCTTAAACCCGAAACTGTAGGCATTCTAGGGTCACTCCAACCATCTACATGTCCCTCATCAACAAGCCTCTTTAATTTCCGTTTACTCATTATTGTAAAATTTAAGTTTAACCTCGCAAATTCAATTTGTTGAGGATGATAAACACTTAAACGATCTAAATACCAATCATAAAGAGGACGATGATCTTCGAATTCTAAAGTGCAAACAGAATGCGTTATCTTCTCAATTGAATCCTCTAATCCATGTGCCCAGTCATACATAGGATATATACTCCAATTATTACCAGTCCTATGATGACTAGAATGCAGTATACGATACATAATTGGGTCTCTCATATTCAAGTTTGAATGACGCATATCTATCTTCGCGCGAAGTGTTTTTTCGCCATCTGCAAATTCACCTGCTTTCATTTTTTGGAATAATTCTATATTTTCTTTAATAGATCTCTCCCGGAAAGGACTTTCTGAACCTGGCTTAGTTAAAGTGCCTCTAAGGTTTTTAACCTCTTCGAAGCTAAGGTCACATACAAATGCATTGCCCTGTTCAATTAGAATCAATGCATAATTATACATTTTTTCAAAATAGTCTGAAGCATACAACGGTTCTTTTTCCCATTGAAAACCTAGCCATTTGACATCTTCGATGATTGAGTTTACATATTCAGAATCTTCTTTTAATGGGTTTGTATCATCAAATCGAAGGTTACATTTACCTTTATATTTTTTTGCAAGACCAAAGTTCAGACAAATTGATTTAGCATGCCCTATGTGCAAATAGCCATTGGGCTCAGGAGGAAACCTAGTATGAACTCTATTTCCCCATTTACCAGAGGCATTGTCATCATCAATAATTTTTGTAATAAAATTCTCTTGAATAAGTTTATCTCGGGTCATGATTGTTTAAACTCTAAAATATTTTCTAATCTTTTGCTGCATACTTCTTTTCCTAAAATTTCCATAAGTTCTGGCATCGAAGGGCCAATCAGATCACCCGCGAGTGCTAGCCTTAAAGGTTGCATCAGCTTCCCCATGCCAATCGATAACTCTTCAACGCATTGACGAATTAAGTCATCAATTATTTTAACATTCCATTCATCAAGTTTTTTTAGTTTTGAAAGAAACTGATCTAAGATACCACCGGTATCCTCCTTCCAACATTTTTTTAATGCATTTTCATCAAAACCTGTTGGGTCTTTAAAAAAATAAGAATGATTTTTGGCATCTGATAATGTTTTTAATCTATCTTTTATTAATCGAATAACCTTAACTAAAAAATCATTGTTGCGATTATTTGAAGACCAAGATGAATCAAAATCATTTATTAGCTCTAAAAGTTCTGAAGACTTTTTTGCAATTATTTTATGAGAACTTACCCAATCAAGTTTTGTTAGATCAAATACCGCAGCTTTTTTATTTACGTTTTGAATTGAAAAATTATTAATCAAGTAATCAATGTCAAAAACTTCATCATTATTACCAGGATTCCATCCTAATAAAGCAATATAATTAATTAATGATTCAGGCAAATAACCCATATTCTTAAATGTTTTAGTCCCGACAGCGCCATGACGCTTGCTTAAACGTTTACCATCAGAACCAAGAATCATTGGCAAATGTCCGAATATAGGTAAATCCCATCCTAGTGCATTATAAATTAATATTTGTTTGGGTGTGTTCGAGATATGATCCTCGCCCCTAATTACATGACTAATATTCATATCATTATCGTCAATAACTACGGTTAAATTGTATGTTGGACTTCCATCTGACCTGGCTATAATAAAATCATCTAATTCAGATATCTTAGTTGTAATAGTTCCATATACCTCATCTTTGAAGCTAACTACACCCTCTTCAGGAATACGAAGTCTGATAGTAAATGGTGTATTATCTTTGAGCTTCTTATCAATATCCTCCTTTTTTCTATCACGCCAAATGCTTGGGTAAAGAAATATTTTATTGTTATCTCTTAATCCTCGTAGCTCTTCATTGGTAGCAAAGCACCTATATGCTTTACCACTTTTTAAAAGGGATTCGATCACCTCATTGTATCTTTTTGATCTCGATGATTGAGCAATTGGCTCTTCATCATAGGCTAATCCAAGCCATTTCAATGATTCTAATATTTGTGCAGTATGTTCTGCTTTGGATCTTTCCTTATCGGTGTCTTCAATTCGGACTAAAAATTTGCCGTCATGTCGTTTAGCAAATAAATAGTTAAAAAGAGCGGTGCGAACTCCACCAATGTGAAGCTTTCCGGTCGGACTTGGCGCAAACCTAACGACAGGGTTCATAGGATTTAAAAATTATAATTTAAAAAAAAATAGGACATAGCACTCGAAAAATAAAGATTGTGGAGGGGGAGGGATTCGAACCCCCGGAGGGTATAAACCCTCGCTGGTTTTCAAGACCAGTGCATTCAGCCAGGCTCTGCCACCCCTCCTAATCAAATATTTTAGTTTTATTATATATAAACTTAATTATTTATTCCTATCAGTACTTATTAATTAATAAAATTTTTACCAATTCAAATTTGATATAATATTAATTAAATCATTTGAAAAACTACCTAAATAGGATGAAGATTTATTTTTTTCCATAAAGCCCCTTAAAACCAGACTCCAAAAAAATATCAAACCAGCCAGTATAATACATATAGA
>CALKMQ010000066.1 GCA_938092125.1 uncultured bacterium | reverse complement strand
CAAATATCAGATTTCTCACCGTCATAATTTTTTGCTATAGACAGAACGCTCATTTCATCTGGCATATTATGAAGCTGGTCATAGTCATTGTTTGCAATGATTATAGGTTTTTTTGTAACTAAATATTCATAAATGATTGAGGACGTATCACTAATCATTAAATCTGATATGGCAAAGTCGTTCATTGTGCTATTTTCAATTATTTTTGCTGGATTAGAAAAATACACATTTTTATAGCCATTATATGTTGCCCAAAGCTTTAACAGCTTATTCTTCCCTCTATCATGAAAATGAGGTCTTATAATAAGATTATAACTTTTATCGAGCTCTTTGATAAATCTCTTCCCATATTTTTCTAACGTGCCGTTGCCCCACTTCCATGTTGGGGCATATAATATATTTCTTCTCTCTTTATCTTTTATATTCAAAAAATCATAATATTTTTCTTTATCAATTCGACCATTGATATAGTCGTCAAATTTTGGGTAACCAATTTTGATTAACTTTTCTTCTGGAATATGAATTCCCATATCTTTTTGTTTGTGTATGTGTTTAGGTCCTGACACAAAATGGTAATCATATGTTTCTAAAGTATTTCCAGATCCTCCAAATTTTTTATCTCCTGCTCCATGGCCAATAAATATTGAAATGGACTTATTTTTATCATGTTTAATTTCTGAATTTGAACCTGATATTATTACTCCCTCTAAATCATAAACTTCATTTTTAGGTTTTTTCAATACTTTCGGTGCTTTAAATATTCCACCGCCAGTTATTTCTGTATTTCGGAGATAGTACTTAAATCTTAGAGCTCTATTTAATTTATTTACAACAAAAACCCCTCCAGTCTTATCGTAAATTGGTTTTGCATGACCATACTGATACACTTGATTGGCAAAGAAATATATATTATTCATCTCTGGCAAAATTACGTTTAATTGATATTAAATAAACTTTTTAGGATTTTGATTAATAAAATCAAGTGCCTCGGGAGTATCAATATCTATCCAAGGGTAACTTTTTATATCTACACTACTCATTAGGCCTTTATTCATCAGTAGATTGCATGCATCGGACAATGAACACTCATCTTTTTCTTTAGCTTTTTTTAAATAATCAAAGAATTCGTATTTGCATTTAAAAATACCACAATCAATTGCATTGTATTTTGATAATGTTTTAGACATAGAACGTATTAAGTTTGAATCCTCATCAATCTTTAATTTCATCCCGTCATCAATATCATGAATCTCATCAATTTTATAATCAGCTCCTACGCTTGCAATAGTATTACTATCTGACTTGTCTTTTATGATTTTTAAAATATCACTAGTATAATAATGATCACTCATAGATATCATAAAATCCTCTCCAGCAGGTATATGCTTTTGAGCAGATAAAACGCTTACACCATTTGCAAGTTTCCAATCTGGATTATATGCTATTTCGATTTGGATTGGGGTTTGAAGTGTTTTTAAATAATCTTCAATAATATGATTATTGTAGCCAGTTACTACTACAATATTTTTAATACTAGCATCTATACAATTAGATAATAGTTTATTTATAAGAGGTTGCCCCATTACAGGCACCAAAAGTTTAGGCGTATTATTTGATACGGATGATAGCCTTGAGCCTAAACCTGCAGCTATGATTACTAATTTCAATTAATACTTTTCTTATTAATCTTGGTCTAAATGTGTGATAAGCTCTTCGCCCATAATATGACGGAGAGTATTTTTCAGCTTTGCGAGCTGAACAAATATATCATGTTCAGGACCAACATTAGGCCTAGTCATTGGACTTTTGAAGTAAAAGGATAGCCATTCTTGCACTCCAAACATATTAGATTTTTTAGCTAAATCAAGAAATAAAACTAAATCTAAAACTATTGGAGCCGCTAAAATACTATCTCGGCATAGAAAATCAACTTTGATTTGCATAGGGTATCCCAGCCAGCCAAATATATCAATATTGTCCCAACCTTCTTTATCGTCTCCTCTTGGAGGGTAATAATTAATTCTCACTTTATGATAAAGGTCACTATAAAGATCTGGATTTTTTTCTGGTTCTAAAATTGTGTCTAGTACACCCAGTTTACTTTCTTCTTTTGTTTTGAAAGCATCGGGGTCATCCAAGACTTCACCATCCCTGTTACCAAGAATATTAGTTGAAAACCAGCCATTTATTCCAAGTTGTCTAGCTTTTAATCCTGGCGCTAATATGGTTTTCATTAGAGTTTGCCCTGTTTTAAAGTCTTTTCCAGCAATTGGAGTTTTTGTGGTTTCAGCTAATTCGGCTAATGCTGGAATATCTGCAGATAAATTTGGAGCGCCATTTGCAAATGGAATACCTAGTTTGATAGCAGCATACGCATATATCATGCTTGGAGAAATAGCCGGACTATCACTTCGAAGTCCCTCTTCAAATTTATCAATGGATGAGTGAACATCAGATGGCTCAAAATATATTTCTGTGCTTCCACACCAAATCATCACGTTAGATGTAATATTATTCTTTTCATTAAATGATTTTATGTCATTCATTACTTGCTCAGCCAAGTCCATTTTAGAAGTTCCTGTTTTTATCCAGTTTCCATCTAAACGGCGAACATACTCTTTATCAAAAACAGCTTTAAAAACATTGATATCTTCAAGCTCTGACTTTAATTGATCTAAAAGAGTTTTGTCTAATACTTTAGAGCGGATGCTAATATCATAAACATTCTCGTTACTTATATCCCAACCGCCAAAAACTAAATTATTCATATCAGCGACAGGTGCAAAATCTTTAATAATTGGAGAGCGTTTTTCAGATTTTTTTCCTAAACGGATTGATCCCATTTGGGTCATACTTCCGATTGGTTTTGATAATCCTTTATTACATGCTAAAACACCACAGATAAATGTGCTGGCGACTGCTCCCATTCCGGGAATTAGTACTCCGACTTTTGAATTTTCATTGTTCATATTTTATTTCTTTATTTGTCAATTATGATAAATTATTAAGTGCGTAAGTTAGTAAAAAAAGGAAGGCTGTTTTTAAACTATTATAACCACTATTTAAACCGATTTGCCCATGTTTTTGTTCTTAAAATGTAATAGTTATTATCTTGAGGTAGATAATTTTCATAACTATAGTCATTTATATTTTTTGGCTTTGCCGGTTCAATTTGCGATCCTTCATGCCACTCATTAAATGAAGTTATACCTATGATGTCAGGTTTTGATCTTATCGCCGCATTAAACATGGTATCATAGTATTCCCCCGAATTTCTATCTTTATAATTTTGAGCATTCCAAGGCCTTATCCTAGTGTCAGAATATCCAGGTCCAACGCAAGGGATAAATATTTTATTATTGGTTTTAGCCCAATTTGATAAAAATTGCCAATTTTTGCTACTGGATCCAAATGTAAATCCATCACTGGCAAAATAAGTATAAATTCCATCAAAACCTCCATCGATGAAAAAATCACTTTCATTTTCATGTACCCACAGACCTATTACATACGAATCTATTTCAGTGCCTCTAATTGTATTTAAGCCCTCGGGTTTCAGTAAGGATGCCCAATCATATTTCGATATATGATAGGAATCATATACATAGAATAATGGCTTACCTTTATAACGATAAAACGCACGATGCTTCCCATAAATTTTTACTATATAATTCATCATTTCTACGACCATCCTGGAAGATCTGTTATTTATTGGCTCAAGGTGAAAATTGACTTTAATATTTCTAGAGTCTGCTATATCCATAATGAGTCTTACATTTTTATCTTCAAATGAGTTTTTACCCCACCAAGATAAAGTAACAACTCCAATACCTGC
>CALKMQ010000065.1 GCA_938092125.1 uncultured bacterium | reverse complement strand
TGTTCATAAAACAATAGGTAATCATATGCTCGCTGATGGAATGTCTCCAGTTATTGATTTAGAAAAAAGCCATGGAAGCTGGCTAGTTGATGGTACCAGCGGTGATGAATACTTAGATCTTTTTTCTATGTTTGCATCATTATCTGTCGGGTACAATCATCCTTATGTTTTGGATAATAAAAATAGGCTTCTTGCAAGTGCGATAAATAAACCTACTAATTCAGACATATATTCTCTTGCGATGGCGGAATTTGTAGATACTATGGGTAGAATAGCACAGCCTGATTATCTGCCGCATTCTTTTTACGTTTCAGGTGGTACATTAGCAGTAGAAAATGCATTAAAAGCTGCATTTGATTGGAAAGTGAGAAAAAATATAGAAAAAGGCCATGGAGAAATTGGTTCTCAGGTATTGCATTTTGAGAAGTGCTTTCACGGTCGCTCTGGCTACACAATGTCTTTGACAGACTCTCCAGATCCAAGAAAAGTAATGTATTTTCCAAAATTTAATTGGCCTCGTGTATCAACGCCTAATATCAATTTTCCTCTAAACGATGAGAATATGGCTGATGTAATTGCGAGAGAAACTATTTCTTTAAATCAAATTAAAGATGCCATCTTAAAAAATCCTCATGATATAGCTTGTATTATTATTGAACCTATTCAGGGTGAAGGTGGCGATAATCATTTTAGACCTGAATTTTTGATAGAATTAAAGCAGTTATGCTTAGAAAATGATATGCTATTGATTTTTGATGAGGTCCAAACCGGTGCTGGAATTACTGGAGAGATGTGGGCCCATCAACATTTATGTAAAGTAAGCTGTGATTGTGGTTCTAAAACCAGGTGTATGCCAATGGAACCAGATATTATAAGCTTTGGCAAGAAAACTCAGTGCTGTGGGATATTTGCTGGCAATAGATTAAACGAGGTTGAAAACAATGTGTTTCAAGAGTCTAGTCGTATTAATTCCACTTGGGGAGGCAATTTAGTTGATATGGTTAGGTTTACGATATATTTAGAAATTATGGAGCAAGAGAATCTTGTGAATAATGCTAAGCAAAATGGTCATTATCTTTTATCTCAATTGAAAAATATTCAAACAGATTATTCAGACCTAGTATCCAATGCTCGGGGAAAGGGTTTATTTTGCGCTTTTGACCTCCCGGACTCAAATCATCGAGATACTCTAGCTTCTATGTTAATGGAAAACAAAGTTATTGTTCTTGGGTCGGGGCAAAAATCTATACGTTTTAGACCGCATTTAAATATTACCAAAGATGATATAAATATTGGTATGGATGCGATAAAAAAATGTTTAAACAAATTAAAAGTTGATTAAAAACAATATAGGTACTTTGTACCTGGTTTCTACCCCAATTGGAAATCTTGAAGATATTACGTTCAGGGCTGTAGATATACTGAAAGGAGTTAAGCTGATAGCTGCCGAAGACACTAGAAGGTCAAAAATCCTCTTATCTAGATACAGTATAAAAACGAAAATGATAAGTTATTACGAACATAATAAATTCCAGCGATTAATGAAAATAGAGCAAGTCTTAAAAGATAATTATGATGTGGCGGTAATAACAGATGCTGGTACTCCAGCTATATCAGACCCTGCTTACAAGTTAGTTAGAAAAGCAATTGAAATTGGTAGTAAAATAGAGGCTGTTCCAGGTGCCTCTGCTGTTTTAGCATCTTTGGTCAGCTCAGGCTTGCCTACCGATAGGTTTATATTTGAAGGTTTCTTGCCGCCAAAAAAAGGTCGCAAAAAGATTATCGAGAATTTAAAAGATGTAGAAGCGACGATCATTTTTTATGAAAACAGTAATAGACTTAAAAGAACAGTTAAGCAGCTATTTGAAATCCTCGGTGATAGGCCTGCTGTGATATGCAGAGAGATTACAAAGATTTATGAGGAAATAATAAGGGGAACATTGTCAAGTCTTCTAGAAATTCTTGAAACAAAAACATATAAAGGTGAGTGCGTTTTACTTGTAAGTAAAGACGACAAAAATATTTATTTTGACTAAAAACCACTTTATAACGTTCGAAGGTATTGATGGGTCAGGAAAATCTACCCAGGCAAAGATACTTGTAGAAAAGCTACAGACCTTAAATTTAGAAACCCTATTTCTTAGAGAGCCTGGTGGTACTTCCATAGCTGAAGAAATACGATCAGTATTATTAAATAACAGAAAAGAAGAAATGTCATCCAGATCAGAAGCATTACTAATGTGTGCTAGCAGAGCCCAATTAACAAAAGATATTATTGCCCCTGAATTAAAAGCTGGTAAATGGATAGTTGCGGATAGGTACGCAGACTCTACTTTAGCGTATCAAGGTGGTGGGCGAGGTCTTAACTTAGAATGGCTTATTAAATTAAATCAGTTTGCAACTTATGGAGTAGAACCCGATTTGACTTTTTATATTGATATTGAACCTGAGGTGGGATTTCAAAGACGTAAAGGCCTATCATCTGATAGAATTGAAAGCGCTGGTTTAAATTTCCAAAACGATATCAGACAGAAGTATTTAGAAATTGTAGATAACTTTGGTGACAGGTGTGTAATAATTGATGGTAATTTAAGTGTTGATGATATATCCAATTATATATGGAACGTTACTAGAGACAGGACTTTAGATGAAAATATTTAACATAAAAATAAAAACTATTTTTATAATCTTTTTTTCATTTGTTGCTATTGCTGCTACAAAGCAGGACATATATAGAAAAATTAAAGATAGTCAAAGAACCATAAATAGCGTATACAAGTATTTAATTACTCACTATGTTGATGATATAGACCTTGAAAAGTTTACGAAAATGAGTATTGATAATATGTTGTCTGATCTTGACCCTTATACGGTATACCTCGTCGATGATCAAAAAAGCAATTTAGATATGTTAACCAAAGGTAAATATGGTGGTGTCGGGATACAAATTGGTAAAAGAGACGATGTAATTACAGTGATAGCTCCTACAGAAGATTCTCCCGCAAAAAGAGCTGGAATAATGGCTGGCGATATTTTAATTAAAATAGATGGTAATGATACAAAGTCGATGTCCATGGATGATGCTGCAAAGTTAATTAGAGGAAAAGAGGGAACGGACGTTATACTCACTATTGAAAGGTTTAATGAAGGGGCGCCTTTGGATTTTATATTAACAAGGGAAGATATACCGGTAAAGGATGTTAGTTATTATGGTATGTTAGATGAAACGATTGGTTATATCAGATTAAATAGGTTTTCTAAAAATTCTGCAATAGAAGTTGAAAAAGCTATTGCAAGTTTATCAAACAACGATCTTTCTAGTATCGTTTTAGACTTGAGAGATAACCCTGGTGGCTTGCTCAATTCTGCTGTATCAATCTTAGATATGTTTATTGAAAAAGATGAATTATTAGTTTGGACGGCTGGAAAAGCTAGACAATCAAATAAAAAATATTTTAGTAAAAACAATCCAATCGTGCCTGAGGATATTCAAATAGCTGTTTTAATTAATAGTGGGAGTGCCTCAGCAAGCGAAATTGTGGCTGGTGTTATACAAGATTTAGATAGAGGCATTGTTGTTGGTCGACAATCTTTTGGAAAAGGGTTGGTTCAAACTGTCTATAATTTAGATAGGAATAAAGCTTTAAAGGTTACAACAGCAAAGTACTACATACCTAGTGGTAGACTTATACAAAGAGATGGATATCTACCGGAAGAGATTTTAGCAGATACTGTAGCAGCAGATTCTCTATTTGAAACAATAGGTGGGCGTGTGGTAAAAGGCGGAAAAGGAATCACTCCTGACTACGTAATTGAAAATGAAGATAGGAAGCCAATTCTATTCGCTAGTCTTCGTAAAGGATTATTCTTTTCATATGTTCAAAAACATAAACATTTATATGATTCTTTTGATAGTGTTAAAAATGATCCTGTTTTAATATCAAAGATAGAAAATTACATTATGAGTCATGAGGAAGATCTAGATATCAAGCTTGATGGCGAAAATAACTATATCGACGCAAGAGAAAAACTTATGCTGCTTGATAGCAATGATATATCAATAACTGGAGCAATTGATTTGTTGGATTCTTATTTCGAAGAAAAAGCAATTACACAATTTGATAGAGAAAAAAACGATATCAAGGAATGGATGCTAATGGAATTTGCGAAGCATTTTGATGGTGAACAAGGTAGGATGAGTGTTTCAAAAACTATTGATAATGATATATCAAAAGCGATGAGTATTTTAGAAGATCCTTTTACTTATAGAGATGTATTTATTCAGTGATAAATTTTGTAATTTTATTATGAAAAGGGCGATTAGCTCAGTTGGTTAGAGCGCTACGTTGACATCGTAGAGGCCGGCGGTTCGAATCCGTCATCGCCCACTTTTAAATATGAAAAACATTAAAATAATACTTCCGGACAATTCTCATAAGATTATGACAATAGGTACTACTCCTCAAGAAGTGGCTGATAGTATTGGGCCTGGCCTTGCTCGAGCCGTTGTCGTTGCAAAAATAGATGGAATTTTGAAAGACTTAAACTTTTCAATAGAGAATGACTGTAGTCTCGAGCTTTATACTGGTGATTCTGTTGAAGGTCATGACACTCTTTTGCATTCAACCGCACACCTTATGGCCCAAGCTGTGAAAGATCTCTTTCCTGAAGCTAAGGTTACAATTGGTCCAACTATTGAAAATGGCTTTTACTACGATTTCGATGTTGATATTCCTTTTACTGACGAAGTTATTCAAAATATTGAAAATAGAATGAAAGAGTTAGCAAAATCTTCCCAAGAAATATCAAGAATGGAAATTTCTGCATCAGATGCGGTCAAAATGTTTGATGACATGGGTGAGTCCTACAAAGTAGAAATTATTAAAGAAATTGACCCCACTGATATTATATCAGCATATACACAGACTAGCTTTACGGACCTTTGTCGTGGACCACATGTTTCAAATACTTCTAAAATTAAATATTTTAAGTTGCTGTCAACATCGGGTGCGTACTGGCGCGGTGATGAAAACAATAAAATGCTTCAAAGAATATATGGTACAGTTTTTTCTACTAAAGATGCATTAAAAACACACTTACACAATTTAGAAGAAGCAAAAAAACGAGATCACCGTAAGCTTGGTAAAGAACTTAACCTTTTTGCTTTTGATGAAGAGGTTGGTCCTGGTTTACCCCTATGGTTACCAAATGGTACCGTTATGATTGAAGAGCTTGAAAGACTCGCTAAACAGACAGAGAAAAAAGCTGGATTTGATCAGGTAAGGACGCCTCATTTAACGAAAGGAACTATCTATGAAAGGTCCGGACATCTCGAACACTATAAAGATTCTATGTACCCAGAGATGAGTATTGATGGCGCAGATTATTATGTTAAACCTATGAACTGCCCGCACCACCATAAAATATTTTCTGCAATTCCAAGAAGTTATAGAGATATGCCTGTTCGACTTTCTGAATATGGCACTTGCTATAGGTATGAAAAATCCGGTCAGCTTTTTGGTTTAATGCGAGTTCGAAGTTTACAAATGAATGATGCTCATATTTATTGCAGTGCTGACCAATTTAAAGAAGAATTTATAAATGTTTGTAAAATGTAT
>CALKMQ010000064.1 GCA_938092125.1 uncultured bacterium | reverse complement strand
AAGTATTTAAAAAAGGGTCTCTTTTTATTTCATTTCGAACAATTTTTCTTTGCGGTTTTAACATTCTTATTTCCTTTAATATTTATAAGTACCCTCGGCAGGAATCGAACCTGCATCTAATGCTTAGGAGGCACTTGTTCTATCCATTGAACTACGAAGGTATATAAACAATTTATTAACAAATATATTAATTAATATTACTTCAGTATCGGTAAAATAAAAATATATTCTATGAAGGAAAAATTAGTTTAAGCTTTATCACTTTATTCAGACTTAAGATTTCTTGTCATCAGTAGATCAACTTCTTTCTCGGGATCTGAACCTTTGTATAATACTTTAAAAACTGCATCACAAATCGGCATTTCTATTTCGAACTTTTCACATAATTTTTTAATTGAAAACGCTGTTTTTACTCCTTCTACTATCATTTGACTTTTGCTTAAAACACTTTCCAAGTCACTACCTTTCCCTATCATTTCACCTAATTTTCTATTTCTACTATGCACACTGCCGCAAGTCACAATCAGATCACCAATCCCAGTAAGTCCAAAAAAAGTTTCAGTATTAGCACCAAAACATGCACCAAGTTTAGATAGCTCCTTAATACCACGAGTTATAAGAGCAGCTTTTGTATTGTCACCATACCCAAAACCGTCACAAAATCCAGCGGCAATTGCAATCACATTCTTCACCGAACCACCAACCTCGACACCAATCAAATCTTGATTCGTATAAACACGAAGCTTATTTGTTGAAAAAAGATTTTGAATTTCTTTTGCTGCAAGAATATTTTTTGATGCTGATACAATAGCAGTTGGTTTCTGATTAGCGACTTCTTCAGCATGACTAGGACCGGATAAAGTTACAAAGTTTGGTATGTTCCCAACAATTTCTGAGATCACCTGACTCATGGTTTTCAACGTTTCATTTTCAATGCCTTTAGATAAATTGACGAGATAACTTTTAGGGTTCAAATTGTTTTTTATTTGATAAACAACAGATCTCATCTCCTGTGAAGGCACAGCCAGTATAATATATTTTGCACCATCTACAGCAAAATTTATATCTGAATGAAAAGTAACATTTTTTCCGAAAACGATACTGGGCAATAAGTAGTGCTTCCTTGAAATTTTCATTTCATGGCATGTATCTGAGTTGCGATGCCAAAATTGGATATTATAACCTTTTTTTGAGAGTACGTCACCCAATGCTCCGCCCCAAGAACCGCAACCTAAAAATGCTATTATTTTTTTTGACATTTAACTTTATTCTTCATAAAGCGATTCTATTGTTTCTAGCCAGTTTTCATTGATTTGCTTTCTTCTAATTTTTAAAGTTGGAGTTAATTCGCCATCATCAATGGAAAAATCTCTTGGAAGGATTGAGAACTTTTTAATTTGTTCAGGACTGGAAAATTTCTGATTAAGCTTCTCAATTTCATGTTGAATATTATCATAAACATCTTTGTTATTTGTGTAATCTGAAAGTTTTTTCCCGTTCTCAACAATCAATTTGTTTTGTTTTGTTGGGTCTTTTGGAATATTGTTTGGATCAATACCCATATTGTCTCTTAATATTACGCTCATATCGAGCGTTATTAATGCAGAACAATACTTTCTATTATCTCCAATTAAAAAGCATTGAGAAACAATTGGAATAGACTTCATACACTCTTCTATCACTAAAGGAGCAATATTTTTCCCACTAGAACTAACATAGATTTCTTTTTTTCTTCCAGTAATAAACAAAAAACCATCAGAATCAATTTTCCCAACATCACCAGTATATAGCCATTGGTCAATAATTGTTTTTTCTGTTGCGTCAGAATTTTTGTAATAACTTTTCATTACATTTTCGCCTTTGATTAAAACTTCACCATCATGAGCAATCTTAAGATCAAAGTAAGGCATACATTTACCAACAGAGCCAATTCTATTATTGCCTGGGTAATTTATAGAAATACCAGCTGTATTTTCCGTCATACCATAACCTTCATAAATCGGAATACCTAAGAAATGAAAAAATTCTAAGATTTCAGGGTTTATTGGTGCAGCTCCCGATATTGAGAACCTGTTGCTACCAAAACCAGCAGCTTCTCTCAATTTCTTCTTAAAAACTGATGAAAGAACTGGTATTTTTAAACCAATTTTTAAAACCGGCTTCATTTTTATAGCTGCTTTTAAATTGGAATAAACTTTCTCGTATATACGAGGTACGCTTATAAATAGATGAGGCTGAACTTCTTTGGCATAATCAATGGTATTTAAAGGGCTATCTACAATTGACATATGCAAAGCACGCCTTACCCAATAATGATTGTCAACTAGTTGACCAAAAACATGAGCTAGAGGCAACCAGGAGACATATCTATCTCCCTGATTAAATTTTAAAACATGACCAACCGAATCAAGTTCAACTTTGAAATTATTATGAGTTAATTCAACACCCTTTGGGTTACCAGTTGTGCCCGATGTATAAATCAAAGAAGAGGTATCGTTGGCATCAATACTTTTCAGTCTGTCTTCAACCTGAGTATCAGAAATATCATCACTTTTTTTTATAAATTCTTCCCAATTTATTATCTTACTATTATTTTGCGCTTTAACATCCGCACCCATTAAGACGACGACTTCAACAGTGTCAAGTTTTTCAAGTATAGCAAGCAATCGATTGATTGGCATTTTATCCTGTTCGTCGTTGTCATTTGGATTGTGTCCGACAAATACAATTTTAGAATCTGAATTTCCAACAATCCATTCAACTTCTGAAGAGGATGAGGTATGATAAACAGCCACAGAGACACAATTTAAATACTGCATCGCGCTATAGCAGCCAAACCACTCTTTTCTGTTGTAACTATAAATTGCACCTTTTTCTCCGACTTCAAGATTAAGAGCAATTAAAGACTTAGATATTTTAATTACGTAACTATAATATTCAGCCCAGTTCATGGTTTCCCATTCACCATTAACTTTAACGGATAATGCAGGTTCCTTAGGATATTTAGTTTTGTTATCAATCAAAAAACTAGGCGTGTAGCTCATATGCTTACTCCTTTATTTTAGTTACTAAGAATTAACACAAATTAGTCAATAACATTGATATTATATATTATAAAAATAAATTCTAAATATTTTCATAACAATCAAACCAATACCTTGACACATAGCTAAATTATAGAATAATTTTTGCTATATTTTGAGAGTACAATGCCGGGGTGGCGGAATTGGTAGACGCGCCTGACTCAAAATCTGGTGGGTGCAAGCCCGTGGGGGTTCGAGTCCCTCCCTCGGTACATCAAAGTAAAACTATAGCTTAAAAATTTATTTAAACTTTCCCTTGACTAATAAACTATTATAATATATTTTCGTTATATAAAGGTGCTGGTTTGGTACCTTTGGTATGTGGAAGGGGTAAACGTTCACTATGTTCCGAGGTCATTGTGAAGTTTGCCCCAATTTTTTTATCTGTGATTTATAATTATCTTTAAATATAGCAATATTAGCACTTATTTAGCCTATGATATAAAATACATTATACATGGTTTTATTTAAAATAACATTTTTAAAGCACTTCTGAAAAAAACTAACAGAGAATTACATCCTACATAATCCAATACTTTAAGTACTGTTTATTTTTCAAGACCCTACTAACAGGTTCAATCAAGATATTGATTAATCGTTTCATTAATATCCTGCCAATAATGACCTTTACGCTTTAACTTATTAATTATCTTCTGTCTTAAATTATTGTCAGAACTAATTTTATCAGGATTGTATTTTTTTAATACACTTAAGATTATATCATCCTGACTAAACTCTTTATACACTTTTTCCATAACACTTTTAATTACGTCATCAGAATCTATGTATTCTTTAAGTTTATACTTCAAAGCAATAGGGCCAATAGAATTTCTCCTTATTTGGTCTTTTGAAAATGCAATACCAAATTGAAAGTCATCTATCCAACCTTCATTTTCAAACTTTGTGATTACTTTAGCAATAATTGTTTTATCAACATTTTTATTGACAAGCTTCGTACATAGCTCTTTTTTACTGCGCATACGATAACTAAGTAAATTAAGTCCAGCGCTCTGGGCTTGATGATACGCGTGTTTTTCTAAAACTTGATCAAAATCAATGCTACTTATTATACCACCAGCATAAATTGATTCTGAAATAACGATATCTTTTGAAAGTTCATAAATTGAGCCATCAACAAATTCTACAACAAATAATTCTTTTTTATTTTTTTTTGGAGTTACCGATAGTATTTTATTTTTTTTCGTCTTCATTGATACCCATAAAAGATTTAACCTTTTCAATTATTTCTTTATATATATCAGGATTATCTAATAGGTACTTTTTAGAATTTTCTTTACCTTGTCCAATTTTCATATCCCCGTACGAAAACCATGCACCCATTTTTTCAACAATCTCTCCTTGAATTGCCAGATCAATGATATCACCTTCTTTTGATATACCTTTGCCATACATAATATCGAACTCTGTCATTTTAAATGGTGGTGCAACTTTATTTTTTACAACTTTTACCCTTGTACGATTACCAACCATGTTTGTACCATCTTTTAAACTGGTAATTCTTCTTATATCCATCCTGACAGATGAATAGAATTTAAGCGCTCTACCTCCAGGCGTGGTTTCAGGATTGCCAAACATAACTCCAATTTTTTCTCTAATTTGATTTACAAAAATTACAGTGGTGTTTGATTTATTTACCGTTCCTGTTAGTTTTCTTAATGCTTGAGACATTAATCTAGCTTGTAAGCCCATATGAGAGTCTCCCATTTCTCCTTCAAGCTCAGCTCTTGGCACCAATGCAGCTACAGAATCAACTACAATAACATCAAGTGCACCACTTCTTACAAGAGTTTCTGTAATTTCAAGAGATTGTTCACCAGAGTCTGGTTGAGACACAAGTAGTTCATCTAGATTAACGCCTAGATTCTTTGCATATTCGGGGTCCATTGCATGCTCAGCATCAATAAAAGCTGCATAACCTCCTGCTTTTTGAGCTTCCGCAACTACATGCAATGTTAGGGTAGTTTTCCCTGATGACTCGGGACCAAATATTTCAATGATCCTTCCTCTTGGTACTCCTCCTACACCTAGTGCAGCATCTAACGATAAACAGCCAGTTGATATTACATTATCACTAATACTAATGTGATCACCACCCATTTTCATTATAGCGCCTTTTCCAAATTGGCGGTCGATTTGATTAATAGCTAAATCTAGAGCTTTTTCTTTTTTTGAATCTGTTGACATTAGATAATTCCTTTTTAATTAATTTTTTGAAAGTGAAAAAGTATTTAATATGTTGTAAACAACACCCTCAGATAAAACCTCACTACTTAACAACTGAACTTTATCAACTGAAAATTCTATATCATCATAACTAGAATTTAAAAAGATCGAAGGATCTGGTTTGAATTTTTGAGGATAATTAATTTTGCCTATTGTAACATGAGGAGTGTAGTTTTCATCTCTTTGCTTATAACCAAGAGCATTCATTTTTAATGACAGTTTATTGACTAAATCATTAAGGGATTTCAAATTATTTTCTATTCCTAGATACAAAACTGATGGCTTTAAACTATCAGGGAAACACCCTGTCCGTGAAATTGTTAAATCAAAAGGTTTAAAATTACTAATAACATCTGCAATTTCTTTTTCAATCATTGGGATGTCGTCTTCGGGAGTAAAACCTAAAAAGTGTAAAGTAAGATGCAAATTATTATGTTTTACCCAACGTATTTTTATTCTATCAGTATCAAAAGTAGATGTAAGCATTTGTTTTACACTCTTAACAACATGAGGCAAAGGTATCGATAAAAATGTTCGAAGGAGTTTTTTTTCCATATATTAAATCATACTCAAAATAAAATTAAACACTGCTTGACTAGTACGAATCTTATTTGATTCTCTATTAGAAGTAAAATTAAATTTTTTCACTTTTAATATATTTATATCGCAATAACCTACATAGACTAATCCAACAGGCTTTAAATCTGTTCCACCTCCAGGACCAGCGATCCCCGTTACTGAAACCCCGATATCTGTTTTAAATTTAGTTCTTATGTTCTTTGCCATTTCTAATGCTACTTCTTGACTTACAGCGCCAAAATCATCGATACTTTTAGCCGAAATGTCTAAATCATTTATTTTTGATTGATTACTATATGTAATTAATCCACCATAATAAATTTCTGAACTACCGGGAACGTTTGTTAATCTATTACCAATAAGACCTCCTGTGCATGATTCTGCGGTAGATATTGTAAGACTTTGATTTAAAAATTTATTTACTAAAACACCTTCTATACTTTCATTTCCAACCGTATAAATGTATTTATTTATAGATTTAGCGACTAAAATTCTAAATCCATCTAGTGATTTTTTATCGGTATGTGAGATTCGTACATCAACACCATATAGAGAAGGATAATATCCAACATTTATATCTTCGGAATTAAAATCAATTTTTTTTACCTTTTCAAATAAAACGGATTCTGGAACTCCTGTTGTTCGAAAATTAAAAGAATATATTTTTGAAACTATTTTGTTTTTAACCCATGGAATTATTGAATTAGTTACCATACCTTTCATTTCCATTGGAACACCTGGCAGTACCATTAGTGTTGTATTATTTTTTTTATAAACAAGTCCTCTTGCAGAACCTGAATCATTTGGAATGATATCTCCATTATTAGGAATAATAGCTTGTGATTTGCTACTTTCAAACAATTGATATCCTGCATTTAAAAATTTATCTGTTAAATAATTCCAATAGGTATCATCAAAGACTTCCTCACTTCCAAAATAGTCAAATACTACTCCTCTTGTAATGTCATCATCAGTTGGTCCAAGACCCCCCGTGCAAACTATTAAATCTATTTTTGATTTAAATAATAAATCTAAGCCATCCATTATAGCTTCTTTTTCATCAGGAATAGTTAAATGACGATTAATGCTGGCACCCTCTAAACTAAGGATATTGCTTATCCAACTTGCATTTGTGTTTACCGTTTTTCCAGATAAGAGCTCATTTCCAATCGTTAATATTGCGACCCTCATCCGATAAAATAAAATAGGCTTTGCGTTACGAGAAGTGCAAGAATGCCTGCAATAACATCATCCATCATAATACCTGTACCTGATTTTATATCATCCATTGCTTGTATAGGCCCTGGCTTAAAGATATCAAATATTCGAAAAAAGGAAAATGATACAAAACCCCAAATAAAAGAATGTGGTACCATCCACAGCGCTATCCATTGACCAACCCATTCATCTATAACAATTTCCGCAGGGTCCTCATCTTTAAGAGCTTCAGCATGAATAGTAGATACAGCAACACCTATAAAAAACAATACTAGACTCGCATAAAGGATAAATACTCCTTCAATATAAAAACGAAGAAAAAACCATGCTAAAAAAGCCGCAAAACTACACCAAGTCCCAGGAGCAAAGGGTAACTTGCCTATATAAAAAACTGTTGATACTATTTCTGAAACTTTATTCATTAGCTATTTTTCAT
>CALKMQ010000063.1 GCA_938092125.1 uncultured bacterium | reverse complement strand
AAACCTTGATTTAAAAATTTTAATAAGAACTGTTATTGTAGTATTGTCTGGCAAAGGTCGTTAATATTTTAGTAAAGACACTGAGTCTTTGTGATAACTTTAGCGTTATATATATTTTTTCTCAATATTAAATTATTTAATTTTTACATATTAAATAATTCTAACTCTTAGCAAGAAAATTTTTTGATTTCAATAAAAGATATAAGAGAACGACCCGACTTCGTTCAAGATGCATTAATCCAAAAGGGCTATGAAGGTTCAATTTCGGACGTTAGTAATATTGATTCTGAATATAGAAATATAACAAGGGCTCTTGAAAAAAATAGAGCCGAGAAAAACCTAGTTTCTAAAAAAGTCGCTACTCTAAAAAGAGTAGGTGAAAATGCCGATTATAAAATTGCTGAAATGAAGAAACTTGGAGATATAATTAAATCTCTTGAACAAGAACTAGTTGAACTAAAGTTTCAATTAAGTTTAAAACTTGAAGAAATGCCAAATATTCCACATTCATCCGTACCTCAGGGTAAAAATGATAAAGAGAACGTTATTATAAGGGAGTGGGGTAACAAAGCTATTTTTAATTTTAAAGAAAAAACACATCAAGAATTAGGTAGAGATCTCAAATTATTTGATTTTGAAAGAGGGTCGAAAATTTCTGGGAGCGGATTTCCACTCTACACCGGAAGAGGTGCTCAACTTGAACGCAAATTAATAAATAGTATGATTGATCATCATGTAAATAATTATGATTTTAAAGAAATGTTTCCACCTGTTTTGATTCTTGAAGAATCCATGAGGACAACCGGGCAATTACCAAAGTTTAAAGAAGACATGTATCTTTCAGATTTAGATCAGCTTTATCTTGCCCCAACCGCAGAAGTGCCAATTACTAATATTCATAGAGATGAAATAATTCTTGAAGATAATTTGCCGATAAATTACGTTGCATACTCACCTTGTTTTAGAAGGGAATCTGGCTCTTACGGAAAAGATTCAAGAGGTCTATTGAGGCTTCATCAATTTAATAAGGTTGAAATGGTTAAATTTGTGAAACCAGAAAAATCTTACGAAGATCTTGAACAATTAGTATTACAAGCAGAGTCAATACTTCAAAAATTGGGTATAACATACAGGGTTGTTGAATTGTGTACTGGTGACTTGAGCTTTTCAGCTGCAAAATGTTATGATATCGAAATTTGGTCACCAGGTGAGAAGCAGTGGCTAGAAGTATCTTCATGCAGTAATTTTGAAGATTTTCAATCTAGAAGAGGTAAAATAAGATACAGGAGTAAGTCAGATAAAAAAGTTAGACTTTTACACACTCTAAACGGATCAGGTTTAGCAACTCCTAGGCTTATGGTAGCATTATTAGAAACATATCAAACTGAAGATGGTAGAATTATTTTTTCTGACTCTGCTGCTGATTTCATAGGAATGAAAGAAATAAAGTAGTTGCATTTCCTCTGGCTTCTTACAGTGACGATAATTTGTACTGTATTTTTTGGTATAGTTGTTATTGTATTTTCTTTTTTTGATTTCAAAAATGGGAAATTGGTTGGTTATATTGTAAGGTATTGGGCAAAATCAATCTTTGTTGCATCTAGAATCAAAACAAAAATTATAGGTTTGGAAAATTTAGATATATCAAAAAATTATATTTTTGCTGCAAATCATGCTTCGAGCCTGGATATTCCACTTATGTTAGGATATCTACCTTTTTGGACTGTTCCAATTGCGAAAATTGAACTTAAATGGATTCCTTTTTTAGGTTGGGCGATGCAAATGGCTGGACATGTATTTGTAGATAGAAGAAATCACGAAAATGCAATGTTGTCAATTGAAAATATTAAAAGATCTTTAACAAAAAAACCACGTTCTATCTTGGTTTTTCCTGAAGGTTCTAGAACAGACGGCGGAAAAATAAATCAATTTAAATCTGGAGGGTTAAGTATTGGAATAGCTACTAAAATTCCAGTGGTCCCTGTTGCAATTAATGGGACCTATGAATCATTAAAAAAGGGCTCGAAAAAATTCACAAGAAAAGTTTTAGAGATAAAGATTGGTAAACCAGTTTTAACTAACACCTTTAGAGATGAAGATCGTAAAAGTTTGTCTCAAATTGTTCGAGAGAGGGTGAAAGCTTTAAAAGAATGAATTTCATAAAAAAAGAAAATATTAATAAATTGATTTCAAAATATAAAAGTAACGGATTGAAAATAGTTTTCACAAATGGGTGTTTTGATCTCCTGCATGCTGGGCATTTAGACCTTTTAAAGAAATCCTCTGAATTCGGAGACAAATTAATTGTTGGTCTAAACTCTGATTCCTCAGTTAAAAAGTTAAAAGGAAATGGCCGACCAATCGAAAATGAAGTTGTTCGATCACATAATTTGCTTGATAAAGTTTTTGTGGATGATGTAGTAATTTTTAATGAGCGTACACCTAAGAAATTGATTACGCAAATCATTCCAGATGTTTTGGTGAAGGGGGGTGATTATAAAAAAGAAGATATAGTCGGCTATAGCGAAGTGACAAAAAATGGTGGAGTTGTTAAGATTATACCTTTAACGCCTGGATTTAGTACCACTGCAATTATCAATAAAAGCAATAGATAATATCTTGTCCCTCTTAAAATTAGATAATAGATTTTCAATCTAAATTATCTACAAACTGCTATGATTCAACCACTTACAAGAAGCGTCATTTTTTTTATTACAATTTTTACCTTTCTTGTTTCGGTCTTAAACGCTCAAAAAAGTAGTGTCCTAAGTCAAGCAAAACCCTACAATAACAATGCTCAAAAAGCGACCATAGATGAAAGTAGGAATAGATTTCCTGAGATTTTACAAGACGTAAAAATATTATTATCTGACGTTTTGATTGCTGATCATCACTTAGATACTCTCGAAGTTATTTATAATCTTAGTAGAGTATATGATCTTCTTATGGAGGCAGATCAAATAGGTGATATGAATCAAGAAGATCAAGAAGAGTTTGAACGCTTTGAAAAATCATTTTTAGATATTTATACGCACAAATTAGGTACTATTCGTTCATCAGATGCTCCCGTAACTGCTGAGAGATTTCGACGTGATATTACAGAAGCATTGGAGCCCCTCGAGGTAGAGATGGGGAAAACTAAATATATAGTAGTTGATGACCGCGATGGTCATATACCTTTAGTTAGAAACAAGCAGGTAGATCAGTTTATTACATACTTCACTACAAAAAAAGGTAGAAAACAATTTTCAATTTGGTTAAAAAGGTATGAAGAATATAAAAATTTGATTCTCCCAATTTTAAAAGAACACGAGATGCCAGAAGAATTAATGGTTCTAGCTATGATTGAATCAGGATTGAATCCAAAAGCTTACAGTCGTGCCAACGCTTCAGGAATGTGGCAATTTATATATTCAACTGGAAAAAGTTATGGACTTAAAAGAGATTGGTATATTGATGAAAGAAGAGATATAGTTAAAGCAACGCATGCTGCATGTGAATATTTAAAAGATTTGAACGAGCAGTTTGACAATTGGTATTTAGCTTTAGCTGCGTATAATTGTGGTGCAGGTAGAGTTTCTAGGGCGTCAAGGCTTCATCAAACATATGATTTTTGGCAAATGCATTCATTGCCAAGAGAGTCAAGAAACTATATCCCTTACTATTTGGCAGCTGCTATAATTGCAAAAACTCCAGAAAAATATGGTTTCACCATTCCTAAAGTTAAACCTTACGAATTTGAGGAGGTTGTACTTGAAAATAGTGCTGATCTTGCTGTGTTAGCAAGAGTGGCTGGTATAAAGGTAAAACAATTAAGAAACTATAACCCCGAATTGAGACAATCTGCTACACCAACAGAAAATCCTTATTTACTTAAGCTCCCTAATGGTAAAAAAGATCAATTCTTGGCAAGATGGAATTCAATTCCCGAATCAGAGAGGTTTGCTCCTCAATTTATAGTTCATAGAGTGCGAAATGGAGAAAGCTTGTGGACAATTTCAAAGAAATATGGAACATCTATTCATGATATTGCAGCTGTAAACAAGCTTCGTAACAGGCACAAAATACGAGTTGGGAATAAATTAAAAATTCCGATGAAAGGCGCATCATTGAGGACATGGGGAACGAAAGACAATGGAGGTCCAGCTGGTCATTATAAAGTAACCTATAAAGTTAAAAGAGGTGATACATTGGGCCAAATTGCAGAGGATTATAAAACAAATGCTAGTAAAATCAGAAGATGGAACAGGTTAAAATATGGAGCAAGTATAATTTATCCTGGCCAAAAACTTAAAATTTGGGTTAAAGAAGGGTAGGGTGATATGACAAAACAAAATATTATAGATATAGTCTCAGAAGCAACGGGTCTTACAAAAGTTGAAACTGAGGCAGTTACTAATGGGGTAATGAAGACAATTATTGATTCATTAGCCAGAAATGATAGAGTAGAGTTAAGAGGATTTGGGACATTTGGAGTTAAGCATCGTATGCCTAAAAAAGCTAGGAATCCCGGTACAGGTGATGCAATATATCTACCTGAAAGGTACGTTCCTACGTTCAAGCCAAGTAAGATTATGCGTTCTCGAGTAAATGAATTAACTAAAAAATAATAGAGGAATTTATGCCCTGTGGTAAAAAGCGAAAAAAGCGTAAAATGAATACGCACAAGCGCAAAAAGCGTTTGAGAGCTAATAGACATAAAAAGAAAAATACCTAAGAACCCTAGATCTCTGGTTTATTTTTTGAGTTAATTTTTCAATATCCATGGAAAGAACACTCTACTCAGTCTCTGACCTGGTCTCCAAAACTAGAGCCTTATTAGAACTCTCTTTCAAACATATTTATGTTGAAGGTGAAGTGTCTAATGTTCACTACCATACTTCTGGTCACTTATACTTTGTTGTAAAAGACAGTTTATCAGAATTAAAATGCGTAATGTTTAAAAATGCGAATAGTAATTTAAGGTTTCGTATTGAGAATGGAATGCGATTGGTTTGTTTTGGTTCACTGTCAATGTTTGAACAAAGGGGCCAACTTCAGTTTGCGACAAAAAGGATAGAATTATCAGGAATTGGTGCGTTGCACCAAGCCTTTGAAACATTGAAAATTAAACTTTTAAATGAGGGTTTATTTTCAAATGAACATAAATTGAAAATAAAAAAAATTCCAAAAAAAATTGGAATTATTACCTCAGGAGAGGGCGCTGCATTAAAAGACATTTTGCATGTTTTGAAGCGACGCTCACCATTTTTAGAGGTTGTTATTAGGCCAGCTAGAGTACAGGGTGAATATGCAGCTGAAGATATCTCCAATGGTATAATTGAGGTGTCTAAGCTTGATAGTATTGACGCGATTATAATCGGAAGAGGAGGAGGGTCGATTGAAGATTTATGGGCTTTTAATGAAGAAGCCTTAGCAAAAGTCATTTTCAATTGTTCTGTTCCAATAATTTCCGCTGTTGGTCATGAAACGGACTTTACTATATCTGATTTTGTGTCAGATGTAAGAGCTGCGACGCCCACTGAGGCAGCTGAAATCATTAGTTCAAGTAGGGATGAACTCATGGCATATATTTTAAGCTTTCAAGAAAAGCTCATCAATTATGTTAATTCCCACAACAATGCGAAAAAAATTGAAATAAATAATATGTTGAACCGTTTAATGTTGTCGCAACCATCAAATGTAATAAAATCAAAGCAAGCATCATTAGACGCTTTTTACAGTTTTTTGGTTAATCATATTAATGAGTTAATTGAACTAAAAAAGATTAGATTCTTAGGTATAACAAATCAATTGCAAAGCATTGGGCCCGAAAACGTATTGCGGAGAGGATATTCAATTGCGGTAAACAAAAAAACAAAAAAAATAATTCGGATAGCTTCGGAACTACTAATTAATGAGGAGTTCATATTAAAAACATCAAATGGAAATTTAGAAGCAAAGAAGATAAAATGATATAATTAGAGGTGTTAATTATGGCAAAACTAAAAAAAACAAAATCTTTCGAAAATATTTTTGAAGATTTAGAAAAGATTGTAGGCAAAATGGATGAAGGTGATATTCATTTAGAAAAAAGTCTTGAACTTTTTGAAAAAGGCATGAGCTTGGTTGAAGAAGGTAAAAGCAAGCTTGATGAAGCCGAGCTTAAAATTAAAACCTTAACCAAAAATTCAAATTTAGAATAAATATGATTAAACCAAAGAATTTTGGCTTGTGGGGTAATACTGATAAGAGCGTATTTTGGCAGATATTGCCAAAAATAATTGATTGGGCTGATAGCAATAAAATTCAAATCTATATTACCGAAAAAATTCAAACAAACGTTGAATTTAATGCAAATAGTATTCCTGTAATTAATTCAAATGAAAAAATAAGTGGAATGGATTTCATGCTTGTCTTAGGTGGCGATGGTACTTTTTTAAGTTGCGCAAGAGCTGTAGAACATCACGACACGCCGATCCTTGGAATTCATCTTGGTGATTTAGGATTTCTAGCTAAGGTAACATTAGATGATATTTTCCAAAGACTGGACCAAGTTGCAAAAGGTGATTATTTAATTGAGAAAAGAAGCATGGTCAAGGCTGTTTTAAAAAAGACAGGCAGTGAGAAAGTATTATACGGGTTAAATGATTTTGTTGTTACTAGTGGGGAATCACATAGGCTACTTGTCTCGGAGGTATTTGTTAATGGTAGAAGGGTATCTGAATATAGGTCTGATGGCTTAATTGTAGCTACGCCAACTGGATCAACCGCATACTCCTTATCATCGGGTGGACCTATTATCGCTCCAGATGTTGACAGCTTTGTTATAACGCCTATTTCTGCGCATTCACTTAACTCTAGACCATTAGTTGTGTCAAATAAATCTAGTATTGAAATTAAGTTCTCAAATTACAATCAAGACATTATATTTATCACAGATGGTCAGCTTCATGAAATATTAAGGCCCAATGATGTTGCGTTAATTAGTAACTCTAATTTTCAAATAGGATTAATTGATTTCGATGATACTGATTACTTCCATACGCTTAGAATAAAAATGGGTTGGGGCACAAGGGGAGAGTATTAAGGTAGCAGTTTTAACTGTTTTTAGAAAAAAGATTTTTTAATACATAACCTGCGATATCTGGATTTTCTTTGAGTCTTCTTAAAGAGTAGTCGTACCAATCGGGGCCGAAGGGCACATAAACTCTTACTTTATAGCCTAATGATAAAAGCTCTTCGAGCCTACCATTCATTGGCACTCCGTAAAGGACTTGAAATTCAAAAGTTGAGGAGTCTATATTATACTTCTTGATCATATCTAATAAAGAATCTATTAAAAGTTGATCGTGCGTGGCATAACATGCATATGATTTTTTTTCTGACATAAGTTTAGCCATTTTTAAAAAATTAACTCGTATTTTTTCTGAATCCTTGATAGCAATTTTTGAATTTTCTTGGTATATGCCCTTACAAATTCTTGCGTTAAACTTAGCGGAGCCCAGGCTTTCAATATCTTCTAAGCTTCTTCTTAGATAAGCTTGTAGTACAACACCTGTCTCTGAATAAGTTGATTTCAATTGATTGTATATCTTAAAAGTTATATCTGTGCTTCTTGAACTTTCCATATCGATTCTCAAAAAGTTTGAGTGTTTTTTTGCTTTTTTTAATATCTTTTGAAAATTATTCAAAACGACTTCCTCTGAAATATCAAGTCCAATATGTGAAGGTTTAATAGAAATATTGCTATCAATTGATTCTTGGCAAATTTTTTCATACAAATCGCAATATTCCTTGGTTATTTTTTCTGCGAAGTCTGAATCGCTTACATGTTCCCCTAGAATATCAATAGTCGTAGAGAAACCTTTATGATTAAGTTCTTTAACAATACTTAAAACTTCTTTTGAATTATAACCAGCAACGTATGATTTTGAAAATAATTCAACGAACCATTTCGGTAATATTGGAACAGATAAAGCTAAAAGTTTATTTAACACTTTATTATATATTCTATTTTCATCACAAAATTTAAGCTGAACAGTATTTAACACGAGTGAAATTTTTTATGTATTTTATTATCAAGTTTAGATTGACTAACGAAAACACAAACGTCTAAATTACGAGTCTAATTACTAAAGTTATTTTATTATGTATAGAGATTTTGGAACCGTTTTTTTTGCAGTAATCATGGGCGCCGTCATGGTATCTATTCCTCTTGTTATTAGTTGGCTTATTGCTCCTTCAAACAAGACTAAAGATAAGCTTGATACTTACGAATGTGGGGAAGAAGCTGAAGGTTCTGCTTGGTTGCAGTTTAATATTCGGTTTTACATCATCGCCTTGATTTTTTTGATTTTTGACGTTGAGGTTGTATTCCTTTTTCCTTGGGCAGTTGTTTTTAAGGAGATGGGTCTGCTTGCCTTAATAGAAATGGGCATTTTCTTGTTAATCCTTTGTGC
>CALKMQ010000062.1 GCA_938092125.1 uncultured bacterium | reverse complement strand
TGCTCTTAAAGCAACGACTCAAGACATTGAAGTTTACTTTGATACACTTGAATTAGTTCAGAATCAAGCTTCTGCTTCAGCTGCTTATGTTGATGCAGTGCATACTGATGCATATTCTTCAACAGAAGAAAATGCTGTTGCTTATTCTAAAACTACACCTGCTTCAGGTAGAGATACTTATCAGTCACACACAGTTGTTTTTCCATTAAATAGAAATAGCTTTGGAACTGTAAGAAACACTGCTACAGGAGAAAATAGTATTAGATTAACAAATTCTATAGGTAATTATGATATTGTTACTGCTGCTGGTGCAGAAGATGTAGCTTCATTAGTTACAGCTTTAGATGGTAATACCAATCTAGGATCAGGAACCAGAGTTACTGCTGCTCGTGATAGTTATAAGGAGTCTGAATATGAAATTTCATGGACAACCTCTACAACTGGTGTTGCTGCTACCGCATCTGCTACTGGAAAGGTATACTTCACATATGGTACAGATCCATTAACTGGAGCTAAAATTGTAGGTACAACAGCGGACATTACTTCTGGACAAGATCATACTCATATCGCTGCTGCAATCGCTACTGCATTAAATGCAGCAACAAATGCTTTTGTTGCAACTGCGACTAACAACAAGCTTTTAATTACAGCTACTGTTTCAGGGACTGCTCAAGAGGATAGAGGACCTTTATCTCATGCACTTCAAACATTAGCAGTACCATCTACCGTTGCAACTACAACATTATTGTGGGCTGGTACCGCTGAGAATACAAAATCCTCGGCTGCTTCAAACGTAACTGCTGTTGCAAGTAATTTATTTAACCTTGCTGTTACAAAAGTAGACAGAACAGGTTTACGTGTTACTCTACGTAATAATTCAACTACAGTCGCTGACGCTTCTTTAGCCGCTACTGAGGTAGGTACTTCTTTAATGACTCAACCGGGAGTAATTCTTGTTGCGGGAACTAACATAATTGGTTCTGCTACAAATAGTAATACTCTTGATTATGTTGCTTCATTTGCACAAGTTGAAAGCTTAACGGCTGCTTCTACAACTAGTGTAGATAGAACAGGTTGGTTATAATAAGCTATTTAGAATAGTATTTTATAATCTAAATTATAGTACTAAACCCTCCCTTTTTTGGGGGGGTTTTTTTATTTTTATATATGCAAAAAAAGAACATTCAAATTCTTATTGGAATTTTATTTTTAACAGTACTTTATGTACCAAAAGATTTTGTTGTTGATAGGGTGTCTAGGCAATGGCTATTGTTGTCAGCAATAAATTTAGTAGCCCTTAGTTATAATTTGTTTCTAACATTTAAGGGAAAATTAAAATCTTTTAAAATAACAATTTCTCTAAAGATATTTTCAGTTTTCTTTCTTTGGGCACTATTATCGACTCTATATACTTCATCGGTTCAAATTACGGTCATAGATATAAGCAGATTGTTTATCTATTTAATTACGTTTTACAATCTATTAATTGTATTTAATGAAGCTGAAATCTCATTTAAACAGATAAGCTATCTTTTTACAATTCTTTTTTTATATGAAGTTTTCTTTTCATACCAAGCTCTTTATTTAATTATGTCTCAAGGCGCATATGAAAATTCTATGGCTAATGATCTAATGGGTAAAGCTTCAAACATTAATGTAGCATCCTTTTCAATTGCATTAAAAGTCCCTTTTTTAATTTATTTAATTTTTAAAGAAAAGAGTAATTACTTAAAGGGAATATTTATTGTTTTAATTATCCTTTGCTATGTCATATTAAATTATATGAACACTCGAGCGATTACCTTATCAAACTATTTTATTTTATTTTTAATACTTGCTTTTAGTATTATTAATTTTAAAAAAAAGCTTTTTCTAAAATCTACTATTTTAATTTTAGTTATATTTTTTTCTTTCAATCTCCCTTCACTAATTAATACTAAAAGGAGTGATAAAAGTCAAGAATTAATATCACTTACGACAACTAATGATGCATCTTCTAACCAAAGAATAAGATATTATAAAGCTGGAATCAAGCAAATAATTAGTAATCCATTTTTAGGAGTTGGATTTGGAAATTGGAAATTAGAATCTATAAAATATGATAAAGAATCAGCAATTCAATATGTGGTTCCATACCATATGCATAATGATTTTTTACAAGCAGGAGCTGAACTTGGTTTAATAGGAATATTTTTATACTTTTTATTTTTTGTCAGTAGTTTTTCAAAATATTTAATTGATTTAAAAAAGTTTAAGATTCGATCTGATTTAAAAGCATTAGTTACCTTATTGTTTTTTACATATATATTTGTTGACTCTAATTTGAATTTTCCTTTTGCAAGACCAATGGTTTACATACAATTTTTGATATTTATAGCATTTCTTGATAGCCAGATCAAAAAAATCTAACATGAAATATATATTTTCATTTTTAATTTTAGCGACGATTTCAGTTATGATTTTATCATTCAGAGTTAACGAATCATATAAGCAACAATACTATATGATGGCCGATTTTAATATTAATGATTTTACTAGAGAAATAGATTTTGAAAATTTTATTGAAGATTATCCCAATATTTCAGTGACAACTCTTCCACTTGCAGCAATTAAAGCTGAATATTACATTACTCAAAACAAAATAGTTGATGCCGTTAAACTTTTTAATAAAGGCATAAAGGCAAACCCTTATATAGGAAGAAGTGAAGCTAGATTGGCTGACATATACTTTAGTTATATTTACATAAAAGACAGTGCGATTTATTATGCTGATAAAGCATATCACCTCAGACCATTAAATTCAAAGCATTTTCTGGCTCATCTTAAAAGCCTTGCTGTTAAAAATCAAATTGAAGAATTGGATAAATCAATAAAAAATAATTTTAGTCTACTCCAACAAATTGACGGTAAAGACCAATATCTTCCAACTTCAATGTATTTTTATTTATCTACAATATACCAGTATAGATTAAAAAACAAAAAGAAGTATGATTCTATTGCAAAACAAGCACTAGAAGCATTTCCAAATGATGAAAAAATTAAAATAATCTCTAACTTTATTATTTTCGGCAAAGATTCAGTCCAAAAAGCTCTAGCCTTGGACAAAAAGGCTAGAGGCCAATTAGATAATAATAATTATAAAAAAGCATATGATTTGTTTTCACAATCTGTTAACTTTTGGCCTACACACAAATATTCACTTCAATTAGCTGGCATTAGCGCATATTTAGGCAAGAATTATCCAAAAGCAATATTTTATTTAGAAAAACTACTTGAAATTGATAATCCAACAGATGGACAAACTGAGTTTTATTTGTACGAATCTTACAAAAAAATAAATGATAGTCTAAATGCTTGTAAATATTACAACAAACTTCTTCTTTTAAATCCAAATTTAGTAGATAAAAACACAAAAGGATGTGATTAATATCTCTAAGATGACAATTGTAAAGGTAACTTTGAAATGAGAATTAAATTTATTTTTTAAAAAATGATGAATATGCTTCTGGTCAGCTTCAAATGGAGATTTTCCATCGTTAATTCTTAAAATAAACACTCTTAGTATATCTATTAACGGGTAAATGATAATAAGTATTGCAAAAAGTACTTTGTTTATTTGAAGCCCAGATTTGAATGAATATTGTTCTCCCAGTACATAGAAAATATAAATAGATACTATGGTTCCTAAAAGTAGAGAACCACCATCTCCGAGAAACACCTTACCTTTTTTCTTAAAGTTAAAATAGTAAAGAGGCAGAAGAGATAAAATTAAAAGAGTTACTAGTGGGTTTAAAGCTGTTTGGTTTCCACTAAAAAACTCTATGATTAAAATACTTTTAATAACCTCTGTTATGGCGAGTCCATCAATACCGTCAATAAAATTTACAGCATTGATAATTAATAAAAAAACAAAAACTGTACTTAATTGAGCTAAAATCCAAGGCACTTCATACAACCCAAAAAGACCATGATAATTTGATATTACATAACCCTGATCAATGATGATTTTCGCAACAATAATTTGCAACAAAAACTTGAGTTTAAAATCTGCATGATATAAATCATCATATACCCCTACTATAAACATAATTCCTAAAGGGATAAAAAGGGAATAGTCAAACAGCTCAACTTTATTGAAATAATAGTAGCTAGAAACTAACAATAATGTTAAAAAAATTCCGATTCCCCCTGTTCGAGTTGCCAAGGTTTTATGGGAGCTACGATGATTGATGTCATCAAATTTTTTGTAGTGGATAAAGATTTTTTGGGTACAATAGGTTAGGATTCCACTGAGAGCAAACACCAAAAAATAGATTGGAAAATTCATGCGGTAAAGATAAAACCTTTTTCAATAAGGTTTTCTATGAGTTTTAATGTTCTATTTTTTTAGTAATTTTATTAAAGAATATAACGATCATGCCCAAAAATACATCCCAAAACATTGACACTTCAAATTTTATTCCAAGCTTTTTTTTAATCGCTAATTTATGCTTAGGTTTTGTTCCCAATTTGGAGGCTGTTGATAAAATAGCACCCCAATGGTTGTTGATGGGGGTAGTAAATACCCTAGCTGTAATTTATATTGGCTACCATAGGGCTTCATATGAAAAAAGGATTAGTCAAACCCTTAGTACGACCTTATCTTATACCTATATTGGATTTATCCTGTGGGCAGCTTGTTCCTATTTTTATGCGATAAATCCCACAGAAGTTCTCGTAAACATTTCCCGTCAAGTAAATGTATTGGTGATGTTTTTGGTGATGGGATTTTTTGTTTACAGTCTTAAATCCAAAAGAACATTCCTCTCTTTTGTGATCACTGCAATTCTGAGTATTGAAATCTATGCTGTGCTTAACGAGGCCCTCCAGATGGTAAATACCTCCGGAGTAATAAGCGCAGGAACCTTAAAAGGAGTAACAGCAAACCGAAATATTACTGCGTTTTCAATTGCTATTAAAATACCTTTTGTACTTTTTTTGATTTATAAAAACCAAAAGGCACTTTATAAATTTATACTAAGTGGAATTGTTTTTCTAGCTATTTTGTGTTTGAGTATGATTCAAAGTCGAGCCTCTTTTCTGGCGGTTGGTTTGATACTCCTCGCCTTTTTGGGTTTATGTATTTTTTTGTACATAAACGATAAAAATAAAAAACACCTTTTTCAATTTGGGTATTTATTCCTCCCTTTTTTATTAGCTATAGGACTCAACCAGGCCCTACTTTCAGACAAAGGCGCGGATGCCTTGGCAAGAGCATCAACCATTTCTGCTGGGACCAATGACGGCTCT
Organism: uncultured bacterium; assembly: GCA_938092125.1. Taxonomy (GTDB): domain Bacteria; phylum Fidelibacterota; class Marinisomatia; order Marinisomatales; family UBA1611; genus TMED80. The sequence continues at coordinate 234 of CALKMQ010000062.1, read as the reverse complement.
GTAAACCAGCGTTTGCGATATTATGAAGACGTACTCACCCATTTAAGTTCAAACCCCATTTTCGGGGTTGGATTGGGAAATTGGAAATTGAAGTCTATTGATTATGACTCCAAAGATATTGTTGGATATGTAGTACCTTATCATGCGCATAGTGATTTTATTCAGTTAGGGGCTGAATTGGGGATTGTTGGTTTCTTGTTGTATTTAGGTGTTTTTATCTGTGCTGTATTGTTT
>CALKMQ010000061.1 GCA_938092125.1 uncultured bacterium | reverse complement strand
ACCCAGCACCAGTTTCAACCGAACTATCGTGAGCCCAAGAGCAAAGCGACCTCTCAGAAATAAGAGCCTCGGCAAGGATTTCAGCACCTGCTCCTAAATCACCAGCCGTTCCAAGACTTTGAAGATCTTTTTGCGGGTATTTTATGCCGCCGATAGTGACAAAAAAGCGTTTCAAGAAAATGCGGTTTCTGTTTGCAATACGACTTTCGGCGGCCGCTGTGCCTGAAATCTGTTGTGCGACTAAAATGCGGTTAAGCGAACTCATCGAAAAACCAAGAGTAGAAACAAGTGTGCTTTCTGTAGTGCCTAGACTGGATTGATGGTGTTGGTAAGAAGGCATAGTCATTTTGAAAGAACCACCAGAGGCAGCCGCGACCTGGCTCATCACATCTGAACCGAGTTCCAAATTATACATGATAAGGGAGCATTCATCAATAGTAATATCGTTGTCAACAATACCAGCATCACCAGCAATAAGCGACCTGGCGGCGGTGTCGAGTTCAAGGCGGATGCGAAGACGATCACGACCAAAAAGTGGGAAGTATTTAGTAGCCCCAACTAATGGAGTAAGGACGAGTGGAAAGCAAACAGTGCGAGAGGTGCCGGCCGCAACACTTGTACCCAATCCAGCACCAGAACCAAAAAGACGCTTGCCAGCATTACCACGAAACTGATTAGCGGTGTCAAGGGTAAGCATCATCTCGTAAAGAACATTCCATGAATCACACGAAAATAAAGTCTGACCTCCTAATTCGAGCACGATTCGGCGGATACAGGCAGGAAATCCGCCGTTCTCAAAATTAAGATCAACAGCATCATTATTGGTGAACTTTAGTTTTACATAAGAACTTTGGAAATCACAGAAAGTGTTGTTAAGATTAGCTGGCACATCAAAAATGATGGTCTGGTTCATGTTGAAGGATTGTCCGTTCGAAGGAACAACCTCATTGCGAATAGCCCTAGAACTAGTAGCCCGGGGTGGAACAGAAGAGTAATTGAGTTTTTGTGTCGTAGCAGCCATAATATATATACTAATTAAAGATAAAAATATTTTCTATTTTTATTTTTAATTTTCGTCCAACGCAATTAAAAAGTGTTAAAATCACTTTGTTCGTTCATTAGTTCTGTTGCTTCTTTGGTTAAATATTCGAACTTAAATGTCAAGTATCCAGTAGCAAGTGCTAAATTATCAAGATTTTCTGTTCTTCCCTTAAATCTGATTTTGGAAGGGCGAGATGAGATTAAATATTTTACATCATTTTTTATAAAAGTGTGATGGTATGTTGTGGCAGCCTGTTGGGCACTAATTTGGAAACTACCTATTACAGCATCTTCGGCACCATTGTTTTGAACTCCATCTAAAATAATTAGAATTGGTTCATCTTGTGATGGTAAATCTATGCTTCCATCTGCTAAACTTACTAAACAATATGGGCCTTTTGCATTCGATGAATACGATGACATAGGGACACTGATTTCACTTTCTCCGTTTATGAAATTAGTAATATCACTTATTCGTGGATAAACCGTCACATAATCAGCAATTGGATAAACACTCATATTATATACTATACTTTTATAAAAAAATATCTTACTTATCTCTTTTTTTCAAAAAAAGAACAAAAAGACGAGTTTGCGTCGTCCAACGCAATTTACAACATTTTTTCAATACCTTGTGTTAATGCCATTACTCCAGCACCTTGTGCCATCATTGATGGATTACCTGTCAAAGTGCCCATGAGGTATGCCATTCGACCACCATTCTTTAAACCAAAAAGACCAGCTCTCGCCACCTTTGCACCAAACCTTACAACCTTGCGTGTTTTTCGACCGAATATCATTATATATATTTATTCATCATTTTTTTTTTCTTCTTCTCTATTTTTTGAATATTTATTTTTTATCTCTTTTAACAAGGTATTTTTAAAATGACTTTCTCTTTGTTTTACATAATGGACGGTTAATGTTAAATTAAAATCTGCACCGTTTAAATCTAGTATAACCCCTTCTTGATCTGTGAACTCAATATCTAAATGACTGATATTATTTTCAACAATTTGATAATATAATACTTCTGGTGGGACATAAAACATGTAGCCACCATAATTGGTGTTATTGGCAATACTTGCAATAATATTGCTATTATTTCCACGACTATCCAAATTATTAATGGTTAGGTTTCTGATACGAATATACATATTTGTAACTCCACCTAAATCACAAATATTTTGACATCTATAAGACGTCGTAGCACCAGGTAATGGTAATTGACCCTTTAAACCAATCGGACGTTCCATAGTTGTTGATTCTATTATAGATGGATTATTGAAAGAGAAAGAGAAAAGATTATCGATAGGATCAAAAGAAATACTACCAATACCAGATATTGCAGTATTTAATTCAGATTCTAAATCAGTTGCACTATAATTTCCAGCTTCTACGCTGTAAGTAGTCGATACACCATTGACGCTTATTGTGATTGTGTTGCGGTCGGAGGTGATATTATACATACTATTTGGTAATGTCAGATTTGTTAAACCTATCAATAATCTGTAACCAGCTGGGGCATTGATACTTTGTTTTAAATAAAATATTTTTTCAGCATCGCTTATACTTATGGCACTGTCATTGGAATGTAAAAAAATAGATTGTGAAGACATTTCAGTATCATTAAGTATATGGCTCGGAATGGTGACTATATAATATTGTGATATATTTTTTTATTTTCTAAATAACATTTTCTTGCCTCTTCTTCTGTATTATGTAAACCCAAATGTTTTGATTTTCCATTTACCACGATAATAGACCGCCATTTGTTTCTTTGTGCATACCAATAATAACCTTTACAAGTTCTATTAAAACAATTCTGCTGATTTGTAACTACTCTTAAATTACTTATATGATTATTGGAAGGGTTGCGGTCAATATGGTCTATTTGATTATTTTTAGAACTATCAAATAAATCCCAATCTTGATTGTGAGCGTAATAGTTTAAACGATGTAATTTAATATGTTTTTTCTTACCAAACATAGTCATCTTAAAATATTTATAACCATTTTTATAAGTTCCTATTTTGACTTTTGTTAAATATTTTTTTCCAACTTTATCATATTGATTACTTCTTAACATATATGATTTAATATCTTCTGGGTCATCTTCATTAACCATTAGTTCTCGGTCGTTAATCTTACAATAAATATAACACACCATTTGTCGGTATAATATGGTGTGTTAATTTTAAATCAATTTTTTGGTTTATTTGACTTGCTCTTTATTTTCTGGTACAAAATACTTATTGCTATTATCATAAGTGTGTTCGTAAAGGTTAGGTGGTTTAGGATGGAAACCATACTGGTTCTGTTCTTCGTAAACTTTTGGGTTTAATGCACTTGTGTTAAATGGTTCGAGATTTGGATCAAAAGCTTGGGGCAGGACACTATCTAAATATAATTGCTCCCCTTCCCCACTTTCTTCGTAATAACTCGGGTCGCTAATATCCTCAAAATCAGCATCTTCGTTCACGGCGTTTGCTCCGTCTAGAGTGTTCGACATTATATATTATACTTTCAAAAAAAGTTATTTTCTTTTTGGTTTCTTTTTCAGATTAAGTGGTGGATGTCTACGAATTGGATGATCTGCACCACCATGCGTATGATTAATTTTTATCAAATGGTGTTCCCTCCTCGCTTTTTGAACTATCTTCGTAATATGTTTGTGTTGTACTGGTTTTTCTATGATCCTCATTATAGATTATAGAGAGAAAAAGAGAAATATCATTTTAAAAATCTAAATCCATTTTAAAATCTTCTTTTGTCTTTTTTTTTGTAGATAATGCATAATCACTTACCCTCTTTTCGAAGAAGTTCGTTTTGCCCTCTATGCTTATGCTCTCCATAAAATCAAAAGGATTAGTGGAATTATATATTTTTTTAATTTGTAATTGACTACATAACCGATCTGCAACAAACTCTATATATTGACCCATCAATTTATCATTCATCCCCAATAAACGGCAGGGTAATGCTTCACAAATAAAATGTTTTTCTATCATAACAGCTTCTTTGATAATTTCTTTAATCTTTTCCAAACTTGGTTTTTTCTGTAATTTGTGAAAAAGACAAACGGCGGTTTCGACATGTAGGGCTTCATCTCGACTGATTAATTCATTACTGAAAGTAAGACCATTCATCATAATATTTCTCTTTTTTAACCAGTAAATGGCACAGAATGCCCCGCTGAATTGAATCCCCTCTACACACATGAAAGCCACAAGTCGTGAACCATAAGAACGAGATTTATTACCTATCCACTTCATCGCCCAGTCAGCCTTCTGTTTAATGGCGGGGTAGTTATTGACAGCATTAAACAATTTCTCCTTTTCTTCTGTCTCTTTTACTATTGTATCTATGAGTAATGAATATGTTTCCGAATGGATCTGCTCGATAAATGTTTGTATACTATAACAAGCTCTTGCTTCCGAAAGCTTGACCTCATCCATAAAATGCCCCACAATATTTTCTAAAACAATTCCATCTGAAGCCGCGAAGAATGCTAAAATATGTTTAATAAAATGTTTTTCATTTTCACTTAACTTTTCAAATGCTTCCCTATCTTTACTCATGTCTATTTCATCGACTACCCAGAAACATGCTAATTGTTTTTTATAGAGAGCATACAAGTCCGAGTGCAAAATGGGGAAAAAGGTGTGGCGGTTGTTTTCTTGGGCTAGGATAGGTTCGGTCATTCTCAATAAAAAATATGGAGATTTTATTTAACTTTATTTTCAATATTTACACCAATTTTACGAGAGTAATCTTTTATGCTCTCATCTAATGTAGGTTTTCCCCATAAAATAAACCATGACAGACTTGCTGGGGTCAATGGTGTTTTATATGGGTCTTTACGATGACGAGTTCGATAATTTGCTCTAACTTTCTCTCTTTCTTTTTTCTCTTTTATATAGAACTTTGATGATGGATTATTTACAAGGGTGTAATCACGCATACCTTCTGCACCAAAATGTATTTTCTTATTATCTGCTTCTAATACATATTTTTTACCTTTTCTTGTTGATTTTGATAATGTATAAGTCATTTATATAAAACTATATATTTATTTTATGCTCTTATATAAATGGACGAAGACGATACAGCAACTCCACCCGACGGCAGTAGCGGGGGCGGACGACGAATAGTTGATCACACATCAGTACATAGGAGTGAATTGGAAAGGAGATGGAAACAAATAAATGATGAGATTGATAGGTTGGAACAGCAACAAGGGAACGTCGGTGATAATCCACAATTAGACGCACAAATAGCAAACTTATACGACCAGCACAGAATTATTACATTAGAACAAGATTATGGAAGCGGTTATGACGCATATGACCCCGACGCAATAGAAAATCCAGACGATGTATTACCGCCACAACCCCCCCACCCACCACCACCACCACCACCGCCGCCAAACGCCAATTTTGTGGAGTGATTATATATAAATCTCAACAAAAAACTCTTCGTAATCTATATTATCCATATAAATTACAAAAATATTATCGTGGAGCAATTGTCGCATTTTGATTACGCCCAGTCAATGAATTAACTAAACGGCGGACATAAGTTCTTATTGTTGGTTGTGGTGGTGGTGGTGGTTGTTGTTGTTGTTGTTGTTGTTGTTGTTGTTGTTGTTGTGCTCGTAAGTTCCGCATTCTAATCTGATTTTGACCTACTGTTCTTAGTATTCTTCTGTATTCTTGATTTTCTCTATCTGATAATGGATTGTGATACGATTGTAATAATAATTGAACTCTTCTATCATCTAAAGATTGATTCGTAAACAATGGCTCATCTCCTTCAAAATATATTTCTGTTCCAGTTGATCCAATACTTCCGTCGTCGCTCATATAAATTAAAGAAATATAATATCCTTTTCCAAGTTCATTTTATAACATACCCACAATGTATCGAACCATGACGCTTTTGTTTGCACTGAGTTTTTGACAAAATGTATACGAGTTTTTGGAATTACTATTTGAATTTTATCTTGGAAATAAGTTTTCAAAAACTTCTTCGTTATTGTGGAAACTGGAACAAGCATCATAAATGGCTTGTCTATTTCTGACAACCTTTTAAAG
>CALKMQ010000060.1 GCA_938092125.1 uncultured bacterium | reverse complement strand
TGACGGATTAGTAATGAGTGAGTTTCTTTATTATCTGGAATCTTGCTTAAATACTCTTTATTAGAATTAAATAATTCACCCGTGCTTTCAATTAGTTTTAAAATATCTTCAGCATTTTGTGAATGAGTAATTTCCCAATGTTCCTGTTTTGTAACTAAAACTTCAAAACCTTTTTTCTGTAATGCATTTTGAACTGTAATGGCTTCATTGTCTGTTATGACTAAGTCAACAATCCATGTTTTTGAATTTTCATTTTTTATGTAATGACTAAGTTTTTCCTTACTATCTTGATAAGAAAGTTCCACTTTATCAAAGTGAATTTCTTTCTCAATGTATTCTTTCATCGAAGAAAATAATTTATCACCATAGGAGACTCTTTCTGGGTGTGGCATGATTGCAAGTAGATTGCCGGAAGTATTTGATATGGCAGCAAGATTATAATCTGACCCATTTGGGTTAATTGGAAATTCATTTGATACTTCACCATCTGAATCACAATATCTAAAAACGGTTTGTCCATTTTGTATTAATTGATTTAATAATGTTTTTGGTATAATAAATCGTCCCTCTGCATGAGCGAATGGGATATTTAATATTTCTTTCTCATCGAGATGCATAGTAAACGCATTGTTTTTTTTGGGCACTGAAAGTCTAAGATTGGCCCAATCGTTAAAATAACCTGTCCCAATTATTTGACCGGATACAATTCTTTTATTATCTGCAAGGGCTACGGTTGTTTGATTATTTAGTACACCTGGGACTAATCCAGACTCAACTAAAATTTGAGCACCATTGCATATTCCAAGTATTGGTTTCCCTTGTTCTGCTTCGTTTTTTAAAATAGCCATTATTGGTTCAAGAGATGCTATTACACCAGCTCTAGACCTATCTTCAAATGAAAAACCACCAGAAATTATATAGCCATGGCATTGCTGTATTGATTCTAAGCCCGCGTTCCAAAGGATTTCAATCGGATACATTCCAGCTCGTTTAACAGCAAGATATGTTTCTCTTTCTGTATTTGATCCGGGGAACTGAACAACGCCAATATTTGTTTTCATATACCTTAATTACAATAAATCGGTTTAGAAGGAAGGCTAAACTTAGTAATACAATATCTATGTAAAAATAAAAGTGTAAAACTAAACCAATAATGTCGAATATTTGTTTTTATTAGTAAATTTTAGGCACAATAAATTTATGATTATATATAACAGAACAAAGTATAAAGAACTTTCTCTAAGGAGTTATCAAAAAGAGAAAAGAAGGCTTCAAATTGAACTTTTAAAATTACAAGAGTGGGTTATACAATCTGAAAAAAGACTCGCTATTGTCTTTGAAGGCAGAGACGCAGCGGGGAAGGGAGCAACTATTAAAAGGTTTATTGAAAACCTTATTCCTAAAACAAATAGAGTTGTTGAGTTAGGCGTGCCGACTGCTAATCAAAACAAAATGTGGTTTAAAACATATGATAAGCTTTTGCCTCAAAAAGGTGAAATTGTATTTTTTGACAGGTCTTGGTATACAAGAGGCCTTATTCAACCTGCAATGGGCTATTGTACAGATAGGCAATATAACTACTTTATGAAAAAAGTTAATGATTGGGAAAAAAAGCATATTGTTGGTGGTCTTTTATTAATAAAATTTTATCTTTCTGTATCAAAAGAAAATCAGAGGCAACGATTTGCATTCAGGCAAAGCAGCCCTCTTAAATATTGGAAACTTAGTGAAAATGATTTAAAAGCTGCAAAAGAATGGGATTTATTTACTCATTATAAAGAACAAGTTTTCACTAATAGTGAGCCAAACAATAATCCATGGGTGATTATTAATTCTGATAATAAAATGATAGCTAGGTTAAACGCTATGAGATATGTTTTATCTAATTATGATTATGAAGGCAAGAAAGTCCTCAAAGATAAAAAATGGTCTAAAGAGATTGAAGAGTATGATATAGTTGTGGATGGGGTAAAGTTTAAAAACTTAACAAAAGAACAATATGAGCTTCTTTATAAATTAAAAGGGAGTACGTAATTGTCTTATCAAATAAAAGCAGCTGGCGGTGTAGTCATAGATGAGAATAAAATTCTTTTCATTAAGAAAAACGGACGTTGGGAGTTTCCAAAGGGGAGATTAAAAAAAGATTCAAAAAAAAAGAATACAGCAATTAGAGAGATCTGTGAAGAGACGGGTATACAAAAAAAACATCTTACAATAATTAAAACATTAATTCCAACGCATAACAACATAAAGATTAATGGAAAAGCGGGAGTAAAAAAAACCTTTTGGTTCTTAGTTAAATTTTCAGGTGATGAAGACACAAAGCTTTCTCCTGAAAAAAAAGAAGGCATAACAAAGTGCAAGTGGCTAACAATTAATGAGGTATCATCAAAGATAAAAAACAGTCGCCCGCTGGTTCATTATCTATGGGAATATGTGTTAAATGATCCACATTTTAGAAAACATTTAAAAGTTGGTAAAAAATAATATTCTTTCCACTTTTTAATTTTTTCTAGTTATTGCAATTCTTTATTTATTAACTCTTTTTCTTCCATGAGAGAAAAATACTCATTTTCTAATTCATTAACTTCATTGAGATTGTTCTTTAATAACTTATGATTGCTAATATTCTCCGGATTATTTATTGTCATTTGTAATTCATTGATGCTTTCTTCAATTTTAAAAAATCTTTTTTCTATCCAATTAATTCTATTTCTAATTTTTTTAGCATTTTTATAGTTATTTTTATTTTTCTTTTGATTATTTACCTTTAATGAAATTTTATTTTTATCTTTAGTTTTCCATTCGTAGTAATCATAATTCCCATTAAAAGTTATCACGGAACCATTCCCTACTTCACAGGTCATGTTTGTTACTTCATTTAAAAAATGTCTGTCATGTGAAATACAAACAATCGAACCTTTAAAAAGGGATAGACTCTTTCCTAAAATTTTTCGACTGGCCATATCTAAGTGATTTGTCGGCTCATCTAATAAAATTAAATGAGACGGGACTACAAGCATTCTAGCAAGTGCTAATCTTGCTTTTTCTCCCCCAGAAAGGACTTTTACTAATTTTTCTATTTCATCGCCGGTGAACATAAAACTCCCTAAATATGTTCTTGAATCTGTTTCACTCCATCCTTTTGTAACTTTTCTGAATGAATCATAAATTGTTTCATTTGGATCTAAAATTTCTAATTGGTGTTGAGCATAATATCCTTTAGTAATATTTTCTCCAAATTGAATAGATCCATCCGTTAATTTTTCAACGCCTGCTAACATTTTTAATAAGGTTGACTTTCCGGCACCATTGTGACCAACTAAACCAATTTTTTGGCCCCTTTCAACTTCGAAATCAAGAGTATTAAAGACCTCTGTGTCTCCATAATGTTTTTTTATGTTTACACAGCTTGCTATTTTTAGCGGTGATCTCGTTGGTTCTGGAATGATTAAATTAATTTTCGATTTATCTTCAGTTGGAATTTCAACTTTTTTCATTTTATTTAATTTTTTTACACGGCTCTGTACTTGTGTGGCTTTTGTGTTCTTCGATCTAAATCTTTCAATAAATCTTTCTGTATTTTTTATTTCTTTTTGTTGATTTTTATAAGCGTTTCTGTGCAAATCTAATCTTATCTGTTTTTCATTTATGTAATCAGAATAATTGCCCTGGTAAAGAGTAATATGCTTAAGATCTATTTCAATAATTTGATTAACTGAGCGATCAAGAAAAGTCCGGTCATGGCTAATAATAATCATAGAACCTTTCCAGCTAGTTAAGAAGGTTTCTAACCAAATCGCAGCATCTAAATCTAAATGATTAGTCGGCTCATCAAGGAAAAGAATATCTGGCTCTTTTAATAAGATAGCTGCTAAAGCAACTCTCATTCTCCAGCCACCTGAAAATGATTCTAACGGCTCCTTAAAGCTTTCTTTTTTAAACCCTAACCCGCTTAATATCGTTTCTCCTTTATTCCTTAATTCCCATCCGTCAAGAGAATCGAATTTATTTTGATATTCACCTAATTTTTTAATAAGGGTCATATTGTTAGGCTCATTTTTTATCTTTTTTGAAAGAGTGTTTATTTTCTCCTCAGTTTCAATAGCCTCAGGAATAGATGCTAAAACTTCCTCCAAGATTGATTTGGCAGATCCTGCTATAATTTCTTGTTCTAAATACCCTATTGTGATATTTTTTTCTTTTTTGATATTTCCAGAGTCTGTGCTTTCCTCACCTAACATCATCTTTAAAAGGGTTGTTTTTCCCGATCCATTTTGTCCCACTAGACCTGCTCGCACACCTCTTTGAAGTGAAATATTCACATTAGAGAACAGGGTCCCATCCGGGTAAGATTTTGAAATATTTTCAAGTTGGATCATTTTATTATATCATAAAGAAGCTGCAGAGAGCCTTCATATATTTCATTAAATGAATCAAGGACATTTCATCTCAAGCAAGGTTGTGATATGTTGTTTTATCTAGGTGTTAAAATTTTACTTTGATCTTGAATTGCTATAGAACCACCATACAGTTCCAATTGCAGAGAAGAAAGTAAGAGTTGTTACTACAGTTGGATCAAGCCCAAGACTTAAACTTTGAATACCAGCACTTGCGAGAAGTGCCAATATAATTCCCATTAAAGATTCACCAGCTATGAGTCCAGATGCAAGAAGGACTCCACCTTGTAAAACATTATCTGGGTTTTTTTCTGAATCGTTTTCAGCAAGGATAAAATGAGCGATTAGTCCGCCAATAAGGATAGGGGTGGAGAGTCCAAATGGTAAATAAATTCCTACAGCAACAGGCATTAAATGTAATCGGAAAGTACTATTTTTTGACTCCAAAAATGAATCACCTATGAGCAGTATAACGCCTAATGCTGATCCAATAGCAACCATACTCCAAGGTAAAATTCCATCTCCAAAAAAACCTTTAGCTAGACTCGCAAACAGTCCTGCTTGCGGAGCAGCTAATTCTCTACCACCTATCCCGCCTGGAGTGTTTTCATGTAGTAATTGCATTATTGGAGCCATTACTAAGGAAGCAACAGCAACGCCAGTTATTTGCATTATTTGTTGTCTGTAAGGGCTAGCTCCAACAATTTGACCAGTTTTTAAGTCATTGCAAACGTCACCTGAGGTGCAAGCTGCGCAGCAAACTATTGCCGCGACGCCAAGAGTCGCAACCATCCCCTCCGTACCAGAAAAGCCAAAAACATAGAGCATTCCCCCTGTGAATAACACTGCTGTTATTGTCATCCCAGAGACAGGCGAATTAGAATTTCCAACTAGACCAACAATATATGAAGCTACTGCGGTAAAGAAAAATGCCATTATTATCATGATAACAGTAGTAATAGCGGTAATAGCAATATTTTTTGTTATATAATAGTATACGCTAGCAACAAGTATAATCGCAATTCCTGAAAAAATATTAATAGCTTTCGCTGGAATATCTCGTTGATTCAGTGGTATGCTTTTTTGTGTATTGCCTACTTGGCTGTCCTTCAAAACCTTAATTGCATCTACCAATCCTTTTCGGACTTTAAAAATAGATGAAATACCCCCAATGACCATTGCACCTACTCCAATATATCGTACCTTTGTTGACCAAAGGGACCAGGCTCCTTCAACGGGGTCTGCGGCATGTTCTATTCCATGACCCAAAAGTGGAATTCCAACAAGCCACCCAATTACTCCTCCAATGAAAATAAGTACAGCTACATTTAACCTTACAATAAATCCAACAGCTAGTAAAGCAGGTGAGATATCTGCGCCGAAAAAAAATATTCTGTTCCCGCTTAAAAACGCATTTTCAAGATTTCCTTTTAATATACCCGCAAATGAGATAAGCCCTTTAAAAGCGCCACCTAAAAGCGCTCCTTTAACTACCGACATTGCATTGTTCGATCCGCTTTTTTCTTGACCTGCTTCCAGAACAGACGCGCAAGCAACTCCTTCAGGATATTGTAAGTTGTCTTCATTAGAAACAATGAATACTTGCCTCATCGGGATCATAAATAAAATACCTAATAATCCGCCTGTAAAAGCAATGACTGTCGTTAACAGCATATCAAATTCTTTCCAAACACCAATTAAAATTAATGCAGGCATTGTAAAAATAATTCCTGCTGCAAGTGACTCTCCCGCTGATGCTGCTGTTTGGATTTGATTTGCTTCTAAAATTGAACCGCCGAGTGATTGTCCTTTTAAGTTTCTAGCGGCCCTAAGAATTAGCATTCCCACTACGGCAGCAGGAATTGATGCTGAAACTGTCATACCGGCTTTTAAACCAAGGTATACATTTGCTGAACCCATTACAACAGAAAGCATTAACCCAATAACAATTACTTTAATGTTTAGTTCAGGTACTTCAATTGATTTATTTGACATAATAATGCTTTCTCCTAAAATTTTAGATTATCTAAGGAACGGTTGTTATATATAAGTTACAATATTATTACCTTTAATAACTTTTCCTATTTCATATACTGGGGTTACAGTATTTAAAGCTTTTGAAATACTATCTAATGATTTTTGATCAACAATGAAGACCATCCCAATACCCATATTAAAAGCTCTGTACATTTCTTCATTATCAATATTTCCTAGCTCTTTTAATGTTTTAAAAATTGGCAAAATCGGCCATGAACCTACATTAATATTAACAGCACAGTCTTTTGGAAGTATGCGTGGAATATTTTCTGTTAGACCGCCTCCAGTAATATGAGCTATTCCTTTAATTTTTACGCCCATCTCAAGACTTTTAAAAACATGATTGGTGTAATTAAGATGTGGTTTTAATAAAGCATCACCAATCGTACCACCAAGTGTTTCTAGATGGGTTTTAACATCATATTTTTTACTATCAAAAAAAACTTTTCTTGCTAACGAGTAACCATTTGTATGCAGGCCATTTGATGGTAGACCAATAAGAATATCTCCTTCAGATATTTTAGCACCTGTAATTATTTTACTTTTATCAACAACCCCAGTAATTATTCCAACAAGATCATGTTCTCCTGGAAGATAAGTGTCTGGCATTTCTGCTGTCTCGCCTCCAACTAATGATACACCTGTTTCCTTACACGCCTTCGCCATGCCTTCAACAAGTTCAGAAACAATTTCAGGATTCAACTTATCATTAGCTATGTAGTCTAGGAAGGTTAGGGGTCTTGCACCCATCACTAAAATATCGTTTGCACAGGCGCTAACTAGATCTATCCCGATAGTATTATATTTTTTCATTTTTCGCGCAATGATTGTCTTCGTTCCGACACCATCAATACTCTGAACCATAACTGGATCTTCGTAATTTGAAATAATATTTTTTAGACTAAAAAGGGATCCAAAACTTCCGATACCTGTAAGAACATCTTTTGAATGTGTGTTCTTAACTTTGTCTTTAATTAGTTCTACGGCTTTGTTTCCGGCATCAATGTCAACTCCGGCTGATTTGTAATCTATTTTTTTTTCGGGCATTACTTAATTTTTTCCCTAAGACCATTAAGCCACAGATCTTTTGCTTCTTCAATATTTAAATGAATTTTATCATTAATTATTATATCATTTACCTCGGAAGTTTTTCCTATTTGGTAAACCTGCACATTATGTTTTTTGAAGATGTTTTTAAAGTGTTCTATTTCTGAGTCAGCAACCTCAACCAAGAAACCTCCTGTTTCAGAAAACAATAATTTTTCTGAAGTGAGATCTCCAGGGACAATTACATTACAACCAATATTATTTTCAAATGTCATCTCAGATAGTGCTACAGCAATGCCCCCATCGGAGATATCATGACATGATTGTAAAAGATTGTTATCAATACAATCAGTAATTGCATTAATTTGATTTTTAACTTCATCTAATTTTGGTGTTGGTACATTTGCCCCGATCTCATCGTGAAGACTATAATAAAGACTGCCACCCAACTCATCTTTTCTAACGCCGATCATAAAAACATTTGAGTTAGATGTTTTAAAAGCCATTGTGATAGCCTTTTCAACATTAACTAATTTCCCTAAGCAGCTTATAATGGGGCTTGGTGGAATAGATCCAGATTTCGATTCATTATAAAAACTTACGTTGCCTGCTATAATTGGAATTGGAAATTCAGGGTTTTCTTTTAATTTGATACCTTTGCATGCATCTGATACTCCTCTTACTGCTTCTACGAATTCCCACATTTGATTAGGTTTTTCAGGGTTGCCAAAACATAAACAATCAGAAATTGCGTGTGGTGATGCTCCAACAGCTGCTACATTTCTCATCGCTTCAATTGCGGCGTTCATTCCACCTAAATAAGGATTTATCTTACTATGATTAGGATTGTGATCAGTTGAAAGCGCAATACCTGTTTTTCGTATTTCTTTTGGATAGTCATCACTATTAAAAGGAGACATAACCCCAGCATCGCTCATTCCAGGTTCTTGTACAGTTCTTCCTTGGACTTGCTTATCATAGGATTCATAGACTACACTTCTTGAAGCAATATTTTCATGTGATAACATAGCTTTTAATATTTCATTAAAATCTACAGGGGATGTAATTATTGGTTCTTCAAATTTATAATTTGGGTTTTCATATTTTCTTTCATAAAGAAAACCTTTTGTGACTTCCTCTGCTAAAGCATCAACAATTTTTTCACCATTATTATGGACAATGTATTTTTTATTATTTCGTATTTTCCCAACTACTGAAGCTTTAGCTCCTGATGAAACTGTTGGTAAGTCATACTTTATGTTATAATGTGACAATATTTTTTCTGTAAGAGAAGGTGGAGAGACCCACATAAATCTTTCTTGAGTTTCTGAACATAAGTAAACACTAGGATGCAAACCATTCATTCCAATGTGGACTTTATCAAGCCAGACCTCAGAGCCATACCCAGATGTTTCCGCTAATTCAACGCTTGCACAGGCAACTCCACCCGCACCTAAATCTTTAAAACCAACACTATCACACAAATCATTATCTTGAAGGTATTTGAATAATGCATAAGTTGATTTCAAAAGGTGTCTTTCTAAGAAAGCATTTGGCTCTTGGACAGCTCCTTTGTTTTGCTCTTTTTTTTCTTCTTCAAGTTCTAAGGATGCAAAACTTGCGCCTCCAAAACCGCTATTATCTGTTGGTTTCCCTAATAAAATAAGGTCGTAATTATTAGAATTTTTTGGAGCATAAGAATGAATGATATGATCTTCTCTTACAATTCCTAGTGTCACTAGAGTAACTAAACAATTATCATTATAACCATTATTATAGTAGATATCTCCACCAATATTGGCCACGCCTAAAGGATTTCCATAACCTGCGACACCAGAAACGACGCCATCGTGTATCCATTTTGTTTTATTGTTTTTTATATCACCAAATCTAAAAGAATCTGAACAAGCAATAACTTCAGCTCCCATACACAAAACATCTCGGACATTACCTCCAACTCCAGTTGCTGCGCCCTCAAAAGGAACTATTTGAGACGGGTGATTATGAGATTCGTGGCTCATTACTATACACCAGCGTTTCCCCTTATTATCTTTTACAATTGAAACGACACCTGCATCTTCTTTTGCGCCTAAGACTACATCTGGGCCATCTGTTACGAACTGTTTTAAATGATTACGACTACTCTTGTAAGAACAGTGCTCTGAACCTTGGATTGAAAACAATACTAATTCTGCCAAGGATGGTGGTCTTCCAAGCATTTCATCCTGAATCTTTTTCCCTTCTTCAGGCGTAAGAGCTATATTGAGGTCGGAGAGTGTTTTCTTTATTTGGGCATTATTTAACCCGGAAAGATCAATCGTTTCTTTTGTGAAACTCATTAATTATCGAATGATAGTTTCATGCCTTTGTGGGCCCATGGATATGATTGTGACTTTGCAATCAACTTGATCTTCGATATATTTAACATAATCCTGCAATGTTTGAGGCAAAGTATTGAAACCTTTTTCAATCATATCGGGTGTTAAGTCACCCCACCCCTCGAGTTCTTTGTAAAGCGGCTTACTTTTCCTGAATTCAGAAAGGGAAGCGGGTATTTCTCTGATTGTTTTATTTCCAACTTTATACGCATAACAAACCGGGATCTTTTTAAACCCTGATAGAATATCAAGTTTTGTAAGCGCAATTTCTGTAAGCCCATTTGTTCTCACAGCTTGACGAACTTGCACGAGATCAAGCCAACCTACTCTTCTCGGTCTTCCTGTAGTCGTACCATATTCACCACCTTTATCTCGAAGTGTTTTAGCTTCTGTATCTTCAAGCTCGGTGGGTAGCGGCGACTGACCTACACGACTCAGATAAGCCTTAGTTACACCAATAATTCTATTTATAGAGCGAAAACTAACGCCAGATCCTGAAGAGATATGCCCGGCGACAGTATTGCTACTTGTAGTATGCGGATAGATACCATGGTCAACATCAAGACTAATACCCTGTGCGCCTTCAAATAAAATTGATTGTCCATCTTTGTGGGCATTATAAAGGTCAACAGAAATATCTGAAATATAGGGAGCTAAGAATTTCCCAAAATCAAGATAGTCTTCATATATTTTTTCTTTATCAAGCACAGAGTGGTGCCCAAATGCTTTGATAATTGTCTGATTGAAAGCAAAAGCCTTCTCGAGCTTATCTCGAAAAATATCTGGTTCCAGAATATCTATGATTCTAATGCCATGCCGATACATTTTGTCACCATAAACAGGGGCAATCCCCCTCTTGGTGCTCCCAGCAGCGAGTTTACCTTGATGCTTAGTTATTGCAATATCCATTTCAATATGATAAGGCATAATTACATGTGCCCTGTCGCTTACTTTTAAATTGGGTTTAACACCTTTATCTTGTAAATATTTTATCTCTTTTATTAGAGCAGCAGGATCTACAACTACACCATTACCTATAACACTTATAGGGTGATTATATAAAACCCCAGAAGGAATTAAATGTAATTTGTAAGTATCGCCGTCAACTATTACGGTATGTCCCGCGTTGTTTCCGCCATGAAAGCGAACAACATAGTCAGCCTCTCCAGCAAAAAAATCAGTTATTTTCCCTTTACCTTCATCGCCCCATTGAGCGCCAACA